>DATALJ010000073.1:0-3345 GCA_036261135.1 Bacteroidales bacterium | reverse complement strand
TAATATCCAGCATACCCACATGGGCTTTTATGAATTCGAGTGCAATGGTAGCCGATTCCTTCATTACGTCGCCAAGAATAAATACTGTTTCGATATCGGGAAGCATCGCTTTATTTACCTGGGCTATCGCACGCTCATATTCAAAATCGGCTGATGTCCGCAGTCCCCGAAGAATAAATTTAGCTCCAACCCGCCGGCACAGGTCAATCGTTAAATCGGAATATTGCATAACCTCAATGTTTGGATGATCCTTAAACACTTCCTGTATCATTTCAACGCGGGCTTTAAGAGGGAAATATGTCTTTTTATTGTCGTTATGCCCCACACCGATAAATATCTTATCGAACAGACCGGCCGACCGTTGAACAATTGACTCATGCCCTATGGTAAAGGGATCGAACGAACCAGGGAAAAGCGCGACATTACTCATAATTCCGATTTATCTTGTGTGCGAAAGATAGTTAATTTTAATAAATGTTGCTATGCTTTAGCTTATATCTACAGCATTTTCGACCTTTTCGGGAAGTAGTGCAAATTCGAATACCTCAGAAACATTGGTTACATAGGTGAATTTCAACCCGGTAAGGTAATGACCTGGAATTTCTTCAATATCTTTCCTGTTTTCTGAAGGAAGGATTAAATCAATGATTCCGGCTCTTTTGGCAGCAAGAATTTTCTCCTTGATACCACCTACGGGAAGTACCCGGCCCCGGAGTGTAATTTCGCCAGTCATTGCCAGTTTGCTGCGAATCTTACGCTGTGTAATTGCCGATGCAAGCGAAGTTGCCATGGTTATACCTGCCGAAGGCCCGTCTTTCGGAATAGCTCCTTCGGGAACATGAATATGAATATTCCATTTTTCGAAGATTTCGGGTTTAATATCCAGCATACCCACATGGGCTTTTATGAATTCGAGTGCAATGGTAGCCGATTCCTTCATTACGTCGCCAAGATTTCCTGTAAGAGCTAGACCTCCCTTACCTTTACTCATACTGGTTTCAACGTAAAGAACGTCGCCACCGGCTGCGGTCCATGCCAAGCCAACTACAACGCCTGCGTAATCGTTACCCTGGTATTTTTCTCTTGAAAATTTGGGAGCTCCCAGTATTTTCTGAATGTCGTCCTTTGTAGGTTTCTTGCTGTATTCTTCTTCAAAAGCAATGTGCTTTGCTGAATTACGAACAATATTGGCGATGGTTTTATCCAACTCACGAACACCCGATTCGTGGGTATAATTCTCGACCACATATTCCAGAACATTTTGATCGAGTCCGATCTGTGTCTTTTTCATCCCGTGATCCTTCAATTGCTTTGGAACCAGGTGTCGTTTTGCAATCTCAATCTTTTCTTCGATGGTATAACCGCTCAGTTCAATAATTTCCAACCTATCGCGCAGCGCAGGGTGAATGGTAGAGAGCGTATTGGCGGTTGCTATAAAGAGAATATTAGACAAATCGTATTCTGCCTCAAGAAAATTGTCGTAAAAAGCATTATTTTGCTCAGGGTCCAAAACTTCGAGAAGTGCAGAAGCCGGATCGCCATGGTAATCTTGACCTACCTTATCGATTTCGTCGAGAACAAATACCGGGTTCGACGATTTCACTTTCTTCAAGTTCTGGATAATGCGGCCAGGCATAGCGCCGATGTATGTTTTACGGTGTCCACGAATCTCTGCCTCATCGTGCAATCCGCCAAGCGACATACGGCAATACTTTCTGTCAAGAGCTTTTGCCACCGATTTACCTAATGAGGTTTTCCCCACACCTGGAGGGCCAACAAGGCAAATAATCGGAGCTTTCATGTCGCCTTTCAACTTCAGTACAGCGAGATGCTCGAGGATACGATCCTTAACCTTTTCGAGTCCGAAGTGATCCTTGTCCAATACCTGCTGCGCCTTTTTCATGTCGAAATTATCCTTGGTAAATTCGTTCCAAGGCAGTTCCAATAATGTGTGCAGGTAGTTTAATTGAACTGAATACTCGCCCGATGCAGGATTTAAGCGGATTAGTTTGTCAAGCTCTTTGGAAAATAATGTAGCGACCTCTTTTCCCCATTTTTTCTTTTTTGCCTTCTTCTCTAGTTCCTGTATTTCCTGATCAATTGGAGAACCTCCCAATTCATCCTGAATAGTCTTCATCTGCTGATGAAGCAGGTATTCACGTTGTTGCTGATCCAAATCAACTTTTACTTTGGATTGGATATCGTGCTTGAGCTCCAGCAGCTGTAATTCGCGGGTAAGATATTCGAGCAATAATACGGCACGCTTTTTAATATCGTTCGTCTCCAGAAGTCTTTGTTTCTCTTCAGACTTAATATCGCTGTTTGACGAAGCAAAGTTGATCAGGAATGTTGAATTTTCTATATTTTTAATTGCGAATGATGCTTCGGGCGGAATATTCGTGTTGAGTTGAATAATCCGAAGTGAAAGATCCTTTAACGAACTGATAATTGCATCAAATTCTTTATCCTTCCCGTCGAATTTTTTTTCTGGCAAAAGGTTTACCTTCGCCTTAATGTAGGGCTCATCAACAACAATCTCGTTGATTTCAAACCGTTTCTTCCCCTGAATAATCACCGAGGTAGAATTATCGGGCATTTCAAGGATTTTTAGGATCTGGGCAACTGTTCCTACCTTGTACAAATCTTTCGATCCGGGCTCTTCTATATTTGGATTGCGTTGCGCAATGGTTCCAACAATTTTATCCTTCTTGTAAGCTTCGCGAATAAGCTTAATAGATTTTTCGCGGCCTACAGTAATAGGAATAACAATACCCGGGAACAATACTGTGTTTCGTAAAGGTAAAATGGGGAGTTCCTCTGGAATTCCAATATCAAGAGAGTCATCTTCGCCATCCGCAATAATAGGGATAAATTCATTCCCCTCGTTCAACGTATTGCCAATAAGTATATCAGAGATCACCAAATTGTTTTTCGCCATACAAAATCCTTCTGTCAATATGACATTTTCTTTTTAATCGTATCAATAAATTTTAAGTTCTTTGATTAAGCAATTGCTGTGCCAATTCAGAACCTTCTGTATTTCTCAGTCATTTCAAAGACTGTCTGTAAAATATCCTTTTCCGTCTGAGTAAAATCAAGACCTCGCCGTTTATACACTTGCCCGGCAACCTCAAATGCCTTACTTGTAGTATAAACCATGAGCCCTTGTGGGCCTCCCCAGGAGAATGATGGGATTAAATTCCGTGGAAACCCGGCGCCAAAAATGTTAGCGCTCACTCCAACAACAGTACCCGTGTTAAACATGGTATTTATGCCCGATTTAGAGTGATCGCCCATAATTAATCCGCAAAACTGAAGGCCTGTATTAATAAAACGTTCCTGTGG
>DATALJ010000018.1:0-34595 GCA_036261135.1 Bacteroidales bacterium | reverse complement strand
TTTGGCATAAAATTAGACACGAAAGATGCGTGTGGGTTTTCTATTCGGAAACCAAAATTGAGATCCACAAATATTCTAAATTAAAGTGCCTTATGAATAACGTTTTTAAACCGGTTTGCCGGAATTTCCTTCGTAAACCGGTAATCAATCTGATTAATATCCTTGGGTTGGCTGTTAGTCTGGCCTTGGTAATTGTTCTTTCTTTATACTCCTATAGCGAATTAACAACAGATAGTCACCATAAAAACTGGTCCCGTGTTTATTTGCTTTCCGACCTTGAACATGGGGGAATTTATTCTCCTGCAATTTTGAAAAACCAGGTCGATTTGAATGTTCCCGAAGTAGAATCGGCCGTACGAATAGCTCCATTAAGGGCTGATGTGGTTTTTCAGGCAGGAGACCGCGATCCCATTGTATCGGACATGATTACTGCCGATCCGGATTTGTTTAAATTGTTTACTTACGAGCCCATTGAGGGTAATTTAAATACGGCCTTAAACGATCCGATGACCATTGTACTTACCCGGCCATTAGCTGCAAAGCTATTTGGGAATGAACCTGCGCTGGGAAAAACAGTCCGCATCAACAATAAAGATGAGCTTACTGTTTCGGCGGTTGTGGATGAGCCCAAAGGAAATAGTTTATTGTCGTTTAGCTCGGTTACCTCTAATGCTTCCCGGAAGATTATTTCATCCAGCGGAGCCGAATTTGAAGAATGGGGCTATTGGAATTTTCATTTGTTTGTGCTTTTGAAACAAGGTGCTAATATTGATGCAGCTACACTTCGCATTCGACATTTGTTTCCCAATTATGCCGAGCAAAAGTTACGGTATGATTTTCTGAAACTGAATTCGCTCAATCAGGTTTATTTCTCCAAAGTATATGCACCCGGAGGCCTTTGCTTTCAGTTGAGCGATAAGAAGAAGATCATGATCCTGGTATTGGTTGCTGCATTGGTGTTGATTATTGCTCTCGTTAATTTTCTTAATATCTCTTCTTCGCAGTGGATCGAAAAGATAAAGCGAACCGGTGTACTCAAGGTAATTGGGGCGGGTAAGATGTCGATATTAAAAAGCGTTTTGTCCGAGGCTTTTATTCTGTTTCTGATTTCTCTTTTTCTGGCTATCCTGATTGTTCAGTTTTCATTTCCTTTCATCAGCCGTTATACAGGCATACATTTCAACCCAAATCTTATTTATAAACCTTCGTTTTTGATGGTATATGTTGGCAGTGTATTTCTACTTAGCCTGATTTTCAGTTTTATTCCGGCTTTGCGTATATCAAGGTCGAAAGCTGTGGATAATCTGAAGAACGCAACCTCGAAGGACCGCTCCTTTTCTGTGTCGAGAGGGATATTGGTTACCGCACAATTTGCCATTGCTATTGTTTTGATTGCTTTTACTATTGTGGTTCAGAAACAGGTTGATTTTGGCAGTAGTAACCTGGGCTTTAACCAGGACCATATTATCGGGATAAAATTGACGCCTCAATTAAGCGAAAAGAAAGATGTGATTAAAAATTTTGTTCAGCGTAATCCTGCAATCAAAGGTATTTCCTTTACGCAATATTTTCCGGGTAAACTAAATGAACATTGGGCTACAACTGTTGAAATAGAAGGGGAAAAACAGCAGCTTGGTTTCGATACATTTAATGGCGATGCCGAATTGTGCAGAATGCTGGGCTTACAGCTGGTTCAAGGCCGTTTTTTTTCGGAAGATCTGGTGAGCGATGCCCGCAAGATGATTGTAAACGAAACATTTGTTCGTGAGCACAAATTGAAAAATCCTGTGGGAATGAAGTTCGTCATGGGCTCTGGTGATAATCCGCCAACATCGGAGATTATTGGTGTAGTAAAAGATTTTCATTACAAACCGGTTTCCATACCTATTGGATCCCTACTTATCCGAAACGACTGGTATGTTTCATATTGCCTTGTAAATATAAACTCAACAGATTTTAAATCCTTGAACCGATGTATTCAGGGGATTAGGAGCGAAATGAATAATCTATCGCCATCCTTTCCTGTAGAAATAAGTTTTATGGATCAGGCCGTTGAAAACATGTATCAATCGGAAATTCGATTCCGGCGAACGTTCTCTCTATTTGCAGGATGTGCTATTGTAATTTGTTGCCTTGGTATATTGGCTATGTCGCTGTTTACGTGTCAGCGCCGGATTAAGGAAATCGGCATTCGCAGAGTGAATGGTGCCAGAGTGGGCGAAGTAATGGCGCTGCTCAACCGCGATTTTGTGCGTTGGGTAATCATTGCATTTTTTATTGCAACACCCATTGCCTGGTTCATAATGAATAAATGGCTCGAGAACTTCGCTTATAAAACCCCATTGAACTGGTGGATATTTGCTCTCTCCGGAGGCTCTGCCCTGGCTATAGCCTTGCTTACCGTAAGCTGGCAGAGCTGGCGCGCAGCAAGAAGGAATCCGGTGGAAAGTTTGAGGTATGAGTGAGGAAACGGCCTGAGTGAGAAGTTCTTGTCATATCGGCGAAGGCCGGAATCCATTCACTACGAAGTTTATAAGGATTTCATTTTAACGAAGATTTTCCCGTTCCTGGCTTCACCGGAATGGAAAACGAAATTGGCGAAATTTGTTCCTGCGCAAGCTGGATACCTTTCCCCATCCCAAAAGCGATTTCAGGTGTGCCCGGCATATATGTCTGCCAAACGAAACATACTTGAAAATGAGCAGACATACATTCTGGATAACACAAACATACCCGGGGCTCACCAGCATGGCATTCTTTTAACAGGAAATATACTTCAGGTAGCGCGGCTCTGCGTTTCTTTTGTCGGGAATGCACCCAAGGCAGCGCAGGAATTTTGTACATGGTTTGGTAAAAACGTCTGAAAGTATTGAAAACAGGGCTTTTGTATTTTTACATTATTATTTTCATTAATTTCGCAGAAAAAAGTTTGGCAAGGATACTTTCTATCGATTATGGCATGAAACGCAGCGGGGTGGCGGTTACCGACCCTATGCAGATTATTGCCAACAGCATTGGAACCATTGAAACGCCCACGCTGATGCAATTTCTTCGGGATTATTTCAAAAAGGAACCGGTGGAACGTGTGATTATTGGATTGCCGAAGCAGATGAATAATCAGCCTTCGCAATCGGTTGGTATTATTGAGGAATTCGTAGCTGCTTTCAAGAAGGAATTTCCAACTATGCCTATTGAGTATGTCGACGAGCGCTTTACCTCCAAAATGGCTGTACAAACCATGGTACAGGGAGGTGTAAAGAAAAAAGACCGCCGCGATAAGGCTTTGGTCGATAGCATTAGTGCAACCATTATCCTGCAATCGTACCTGGAGAGTTTACAATACAGGCAGCGCTAACTTTTTAATGAGAAGATTGTTAATACACCGAATTATTTTTGATTTGCAATGATATTACCTATTTATGTTTACGGATCGCCGGTGCTTAGGAAGGTAGCTGAAGATATCGATAAGGACTACCCGGGATTACAGCAGTTTATTAAAGACATGTTTGATACCATGTATAAATCGGATGGTGTAGGATTGGCCGCTCCACAGGTCGGGAAATCTATCCGTTTGTTTGTTATCGACGGCTCTCCTTTCGATGAGGACGATCCATCCATGAAAGACTTCAAGAAAGTATTTATTAATGCCCATATTACCGAAAAGGGTGAAGAACAAGTGGCTTTTTCCGAAGGCTGCCTTAGCTTACCCAATTTAAGGGAAGAAGTAATGCGCCCTTCGAAAGTTCGAGTCCAGTATTATGATGAAAACTGGGAGTTCCACGATGAGTATTTCGAAGGATTAAAGGCCCGCATTGTTCAGCACGAATACGATCACCTGGACGGCATCTTGTTTGTGGATAAGATTTCGACTTTGAAACGGAAGCTGCTCAACGGAAAGCTTTTGGCGATTACCAAAGGTAAAGTGGATGTAAATTATAAGATTCGGATACCGAAGTAACATAATGTGTCTGTAGTGGCGTAGTCAAAGACTACGCTTAGTGTACATTGTCATTCCGGCGAAGGCCGGAATCCCTATGCTACGAAGCTAGTACTGAATGTCTGGACTCCGTAGTAAACGGATTCCGGCCTTCGCCGGAATGACAATATCCCCGTAGGCTTCGTGTAGATGGATTGTTTTCAGCGAGGCCTTCGCCGAATGACAGGTGTTTTTAAAACCTTATAAGGGATAGGCTTCTTAATGCAACTTATACTTCTTAAAAATTTCTCCCGATTTTAGTAAGATATCAATGTATTGCGCCCGCTTGTAAATGAACGGGTCGTTTACTTTATTGGCCGAAAGAAGGCCTTTGAAGTCGTTCAGGGAATTGTAGTTTTTGTGTTCCATCCATTTTTTAAGAACCTCCAGAATGATGCTGATGTGCTCAATTTTGTTTTTGTAGAGTGTGCTTACAATTTGCACGCAATCAGCGCCGGCAAGAATCATTTTAATTACATCGTCGGCATTGTGTATGCCTGAGTTGCAACAGATAGACGACGAAATATTGCCATGCAGCAATCCGGCAAAACGCAAAGGCAACCGGTTTTCCTCGGGAATGCTTGGCGTAAAATGGTTCACATGGGATTGTCTGTCTATATGAATATCGGGTTGCAGAAAACGGTTAAAAAGAACAAAACCGCTCGCTCCATGAAGTTCCATTTGTTTAATGGTATGCAATGGGTTGGAATAAAAGGCGCTAAGCTTTACACTTACCGGTATGCGTATATTTTCTTTTACTTGTTTGATGATATTCAGTTGCTGACTTATAATTTCCTGGTCGGATGTGTTAAAGTCGCGCGGTACATAATAAAAATTAAGCTCTATAGCGTCTACTCCGGTTTGCTCAATGAGTTTGGCATATTCTATCCATGTATCAGGGAACACACAGTTTAAGCTCGCAATAACAGGTATACTCACTTTTTCTTTGGCGAGCCGAAGATTCATCAGGTGTTCTCCAGGACCCGCATGTTCTATATCGGGGAACAAGGTTGTCATTTCAGCGTGCCGATCGTTGTACTCTGTCAGGTCTTCGTCCATTTCCAGACGTTCGAGCTGTATTTGCTCTTCGAACAATGATTTGTAAACGATAGCTGCGGCACCGGCGTCTTCCATTCTCTTCAGATTGTCAATATTGTTCACCATGTTGCTGGCGCCAACAATAATCGGATTTTTCAAAGGAATTCCCAGGTAAGTTGTGTGTAAATCTGCCATAGTATAGGAGTTTATAAATTGTTAATTTGCATGTTGTTAATATGAAAATTCTTTTTATTTTTGGTTAAGCACGTTGTTAAAATAATGCGAAATGACTGAGTTTTTCCGTAAAGCTCCATTTGTAAGGTTGCTTATTCCATTTATAGCCGGAATACTGGTTGGATTTTCTCTCGACGTAAGCCCGCTAATTACGATGGCTGTTATGTTAATAACATTTTTTTTCGCGTTTGGTTTCATATTCTTGAACAAAATATCGCGCAATTTTAAATATCAATGGCTGGCAGGCGTTCCAATTGAATTGTTTCTGCTGTTTGCGGGTTTATTTCTTGCGAGCCATCAGATGGATTCGCTTACAAAACAGGTTTTTCCTGCGAATAAAAAGTTATATGTAAAGTGTTTGCTGAACGATTTTCCTGAAGAGAAGGCCAAGTCGTATAAGTGTGTTGTGCAAATGTATTCTTTTGTGCATGGCGATTCGGTTGTATCATGCAGAAATAAAATGATTCTTTATTTTCAAAAAGGAGAGGAGGTTAAAACACTGCAAGCTGGCGATGTAATTGGTGCATATCTGTACCCTAATATCATAACCAACATGTCGTCGGCAAAAGGCGGGTTTGACTATGCCTCCTATTTGCTAAAAAAAGGGATACGATATTCCGCCTATGTGAAAAATGGCGATTGGCAGGTTGTTGAACGCGATCAATTGTTTATACTGAATAAATGGGCTATCGAGTGCAGGGAAGGTTTGCTGAGTCTATTTCGAAGTGTAGGCTTTAAAGGTCGTGAGTTAGGCGTTCTTTCAGCCTTAACAATTGGCTATAAGATTGATTTGGATCAGGAGACTTTACAGGCATATTCCGCGTCGGGTGCAATGCATATTCTTGCCGTTTCCGGAATGCACGTGGGATTGATATATATTGTGCTCTCCTGGCTATTGACATTCCTGCGCAGGGTAAGGTTTGGAAATGTAATTAAAGCAGTGCTGCTGGTTTCAATGGTTTGGTACTATGCTTTCCTTACCGGTTTGTCGCCTTCCGTACTAAGGGCGTCGGTAATGATAACATTTCTGGGACTTGGACAATTAACAAACCGCAGAGTGAATACATACAACTCGTTAGCTATTGCTGCGTTTGTTTTGTTGCTCATCAATCCGGTAGACCTTTTGGATGTTGGTTTTCAGTTGTCCTTTCTGGCTGTATTGGGCATAATTGCTTTGTATCCTGTCATAAATAATTGGGTAGGCTCGTCCTATGCCGTAAACCAAATATGGTCGTTGGTAGCAGTTTCTATGTCTGCCCAGTTGGCTACTTTTCCGTTATCGCTGTATTATTTTCACCAGTTTCCCAATTATTTTCTGATTTCGAACCTTGTTATTGTTCCGTTGGCTACGCTGGTTATTTACGGATCGATATGCCTGCTTGTTTTATCGGCGGTTAAGCTTTTACTCGTACCATTTGGCCTGGTACTTTACTATATGGTTTGGTTTCTGAATGAAATAGCTTTGTGGATTGAACGTTTACCACTTTCTGTATGGCACAATATCGATTTGAATGTATACCAACTTTTGGTATGGTACGCCTTGACGTTATTTGTAATCCTTTATTTTATGCGGAAAAAGGCATTGTACTTCATTTCAACATTAAGTTGTGTAATCGTTTTGTTATGGCTGGATATAGGAAATATACTATTTAACTGATGAATTTGGATATTACCGCAATCAACTCCTCCTGTTTAAAGGGTTTGGAAATGTATTCGTCGAACTTTTCCTGGTGGATTAGGTTTTTATCGTCAGGAAGTGCGTATGCCGTAACAGCAATGATAGGAATGCGATTGTGATTCTCCTTAATAAGACGCGCAGCATCGATTCCGTTCATTACAGGCATTTTGATATCCATAAGAATGAGGCAGTTGTTTTCGTTATTGTTCCATTCCGGAACGATGTTTACCGCTTCTCTGCCATTTTTTACCCATGTAATATCAGGCTGGTACGATTTTAATATGCTTTGTATAAGCCTGAAATTATCAACTTCATCTTCGGCAATTAGTATTTTAATGCCTTTTAGGCTGGTAATTAGCTTGGTTTCCTTTAGTTCTTGTGCTTTTGGGATAACCTGTCTGTTCAACGGCAAGGTAAAGTAAAAGGTGGAGCCTATGTCGGGAGTGGATTCTACCCATATTTTCCCGCCCATCAGTTCTACCAGTTTCTTGCAGATGGCAAGGCCTATCCCGGTTCCTCTGTATAGCTTGTCATTGTCCTTTTCTATCTTAAAGAAATGGTTGAAAATGTTTTTATGATTTTCAGGATCAATGCCAATGCCTGTATCGGTTACATAAAAGCGCACTTCATTATTGATGGCTTCATACCCAAAAAGAATATGACCTTCGTCGGTGTATTTGATGGCGTTGTTAATCAAATTGTTGACTATTTGCCTGAAACGAATCGGGTCATTAATAATTTGCAGGTTATTTTTTCGTTCGAATTGAATCCTGATATTTTTTTTGTTCTTGAGATGGTAATAACTTTCAATTTCGGCTAAAATGGTTACCAGGTCAAATTTGCGGCGTGTTAGCTTGAGTTGATTGGATTCGATAATCGATATGTCGAGAATGTCGTCAATCAGCACCAATAAGGTTTCGCTGTTTTTGTTAATGGTTTCGATAAAGGTGTGCTTTTCTTCGTCGCTAAATTCTGTACTTTGCAACAGAGAAGCGAAGCCGACAATGGCGTTCATTGGCGTGCGAATTTCGTGACTCATATTTGCAAGGAAAGCCGATTTAAGCCGGTCCGATTCCTCAGCTTTACTTTTTGCCAGTTCCAGTTCGGCGGTTCTTTCAGTGATCCTATTTTCGAGGTTGTTCCGGTGTTCCGATAGTTCTTCGTTTTGGATGGTTATTTCTTCCTGTCGCTGTTCTAACAAGGAATTTATTTTAACAAGTTCCTCGGTGCGCTCTGCTATGGTTTTTTCCAGCCTAATTTTTTGCTGTTCTACCATCCGGAAACGCATCCAATATACAGCAATAATCAAAACGATGATAAATAGGATCATTGCAATTTTAAAGGCCAGCGTACCCCACCAGGGAGAATGGATACGTATTTTAATAATAGAAGGAGCCTGCGACCATAAGCCATCGCTATTGGATCCATCTACCATAAAAGTGTATTCTCCTGGCTGAATATTGGTATAAGTGGCCTCACGTTTATTTTTTACATAATGCCAGTTTTCTTCATAGCCTTGCAGGCGGTACCTGAAATTACTATTGGGTGTATTTAAATAATTGAGCGCTGCAAACTTAATGGTGAAATCGGACTGCGCATATTTGAGATCGAGTTCCTGTTGTGAGTTGCTGTTAAGTAAGTTAATAGATTCGCGCAAATCTCTGTCGGGCTCGTTGTTTAGAAGCACAAAACTGGTAATTACAATTTTGGGGGCAATGGGATCCTGTTCAATGTTTTCCGGATTAAAATATACATAACCATTTGTGGTGCCAAAATACATTTTTCCCTGCTGGTTTTTGTAAACCGAACGTGCTGTAAACTCATTACAGGGTAATCCGTCGTCCTGTGTATAGTTTTGGAAAACAGGTTTTTTTGGTAGCATAGCCCCTTTTATAAATTTACTCAAACCTTTATTGGTGCTAATCCAGAGGTTTTGGTTTTTATCTTCGAGGATTCCCTGTATAAAATTGCTGGGAAGCCCGTCTTTGGTAGTAAAATGCTTAAAAGTTCCCCATTCTTTGTCAAATAATTCCAAACCAGCACTTGTTGCAACCCATATATTCCCCTGGCTATCTTCAAAAATAGCCATTGTAGAGCCATTGCTCAAACTATTCGCTTTTTGAGGGTTGTACATGTAATGCGTAAACGTTTTGGTTTGGTTATCGAAATGTTCGAACGAGCTGTAGGTAGAAAGATATATTTCACCGCTGCGTGTTACACAAATGTGATTTACCGAATTGTTTTGCAAGCTGGAAGAATCGCCTGGAATGTTACTATACTGCGTAAACTTATTTGTTTTGGGATTATAGATATTTACTCCTCCTCCTATGGTTCCAATCCATAAATTGCCTTCTTTATCCTCGTTCATTGTAAAGATGTTGGCACTGCTCAATGAACCCGGGTTGCCATCGGCTGTGTAGTTCTGGAAGGTTTGTGTTTTGCAGTTATATTTATTTAATCCTCCGGCCCATGTTCCACACCAGAAATCTCCGCGCGAATCCTTAAAGAGATCGTATACCGCTGCCCCTTTGCTGTCGGATTTGTTGGAATGGAGATTGAAGTGGGTGAATTTTCGGTCTTTCTTATTCATTCTATCCAGGCTAATTTCATTGCCTATCCAGAGATAATTCTCATCTTCGAAAAAAACATTAACATGATTATTACTAATCGATAGGGAAGGGTCGGGTATTTGTTTTTCAGAGAAGAATTTTTTGCAACGGCGTGAGTAGTAATTTAAACCATCGCCGTACGTTCCTACCCAAATATCTTTATCCTTGTCTTCGAATATACAAATGATAGAATTATTACTTATGCTCCAGCTAAAGTTCGGCGAATTTCGGAGTTGATGTAAATCAGGTGTTTCGCCAGGTTTAAATGTATTCAGGTTGAGTAAATTCACGCCGTCGCCTGAACCCTTCCCAATCCACAGAACGTTTCTGCTATCTAAGAGCATCCGGCTGATACTGCCTTTATTTACTAAAGTGAATGGATTTTTTGATGGATCTGTGATCTCAGGATTTAAAATGTCGAGCCGGTTCATTGCCGAACCAACCCACAGTCGTCCGAGTTTGTCTTCGACGATGGAATGAAAAAGATTCTGATTGGGCAAATTCCTTTCGGTTTGGTGATAATAACGCTGAAATGTACGGGAAGAACTGTTGTACTTATTTAATCCGTCTGCTGTTTCTATCCATAAATTCTGTTTGGAGTCAATAAATAGATCGAGGATTTGGTTATTACTTAAACTTTGGTTGCTAAAAGGGAGGTACTGAAAGGTTTGAAGCGTACTATCTGTTGGGTTGAAGCAATACAGACCTTTGTTGGTGCCAAACCAGGTGAACCCATCATTATCGGTTATAATGGAGCTAACATTGAAGTATTTGAGATATTTGAATTGCTTAAATGAATCCGTAATTCTATTATAGATGTATACTCCCAGCCCGGTGGTAATCCATAGTTCATAGGTGCTTTTATACATTATTCTGTTAATTGAGCCATGGCCCAACGCATGTGGGTTTGAAGGATCGGGCAAGTACACTTTGAATTCGTACCCATCAAACCGATTAAGTCCATCGCCCGTGCCAAGCCAGATGAATCCTATACTATCCTGGTAGATACACTGGATCGAGTTTTGGGATAATCCATCAATAGTAGTATAATGTTTAAATTTTATATCCTGAGCCTGGGATAATAGCGTTGCGGAAATTGCAATCATTATGGATAGGAGGAAGTATCTCATAAATGTTGGTGTCTTTTCAAATATAGTCAAATTATTATTTCGATATGCCTCTTGTATAAAATATAAATAATAAGCATATTATTACTTATACGGTTGTTAATTGTATAATGGTTGTAAAATTTGGCAAAAAGTGAGCGTCTTTAGTAAATATATTCTTTAACTTTGTTCGTTTTTATTTGAGGTATTTATGCGGATTATTATCGCCGGCGCGGGAGAAGTGGGAACCCATTTAGCAAAAATGCTAAGCAGTGAGTATCACGATATTGTTATAATAGATCCAGATGAACATAAACTTAAGGTCCTTGGCTCTTCCTACGATTTAATGACACTTGAAGGGTCGGCAACTTCGCTCGCTTTATTGAATGAGGCCGGTGTTGGTAAAGCCGATTTATTTATTGGTGTTACCCAATGGGAGGAAACCAATATTGCCGCCGCCATTCTGGCCAAGAAACTTGGCGTTAAGAAAACCATTGTTCGAATTGATAATCTGGAATATCTTCAGAAGGAAAGCCGCGATTTCTTTACCGAACTGGGTATTGATTCAATGATTTATCCCGAAAGAAATGCTTCCAAGGAAATAGTAGGCTTATTACGACAAACGGGAATAACCGATTTGGTTGATTTTTCGGGCGGAAAATTGTCATTGTTGGCTATCCGGTTGGAGCAGAATGCGGAAATTGTTGACAAAACACTGAATGATATTAGTCAGGACGTCTACAAGATGGACTATCGCGCTGTGGCTATTACACGCGAAGGACAGACGCTTATTCCTCATGGAAGCGATCGTTTTCAGCCGGGCGATATCGTTTATGTTATTACCAACCAAGCTGGTATCAAGAGTTTAATGAAAAGTTCCGGCAAGGAAAGCCATGATATTAATAGTATCATGATTCTTGGTGGAAGTCGCATAGGAAAACTAACCGCAAGGGATTTAGGCCGGCAGAACAGCATTAAACTCATTGAGATTAACCGCGAAAAAGCATATCGCCTTTCTAATTATTTAAACAATACATTAGTGATAAATGGCGATGGTACCAATATAGATCTTCTTACGCAGGAAGGCATTCGAAAGACTGATGCCTTTGTAGCTGTAACAGGTAACTCTGAAACCAATATCCTTTCTTGTCTTTTGGCAAAAAGTATGGGTGTAAAACGTACCATTGCCGAGATAGAGAATATCGATTATATCAATTTGGCTGAAAAGATGGGCATTGATGCCGTAATTAATAAAAAATTGATTACTGCCAGCCGTATTTATAGGTATACACTTGCCGGAGAGGTCTCTGTTATTAAGTGTCTCTCGGGCACCGATGCCGAAGTTCTCGAATTTGTTGTTAAACCCGATTCTAAAGCCGTGCGTGGTTCAATAAAAGACATTGGATTTCCGGAAGAAGCCATTATTGGTGGTGTAATCCGTGGTAATTCAAGCTTTATCGCAAGCGGCGATACGATCATACAGCCAAATGATCACGTTGTGGTATTCGCGTTGCCATCTGTACTTAACGAAATAGGAACATTTTTTGCTTAAATAGATTATGCTCAATAAGAAGTATATCTTTAATGTTATTGGCATTCTGCTGGTTCTGGAAAGTCTTTTTATGCTTGCGCCACTTGCTGTTTCTATTATTTATCAGGAAAGAGTTTTTGTTTATCTGCTATTGTCGATGGCGATTACCTTGTTTTCGGGAGGTATACTCTGGTACTACACCAAGGATTCATCCCAGGAAATTGGCCAGCGCGAAGGATATATTATTGTAACAATTATCTGGATTGTTTATAGCGTTTTTGGTGCATTGCCCTTCTTTTTGAGTGGCTACTATCCCCATTTTATTGATGCGCTATTTGAGACCATATCCGGATTTACAACTACCGGTGCTACGGTTTTAAGAGATATTGAGGTACTGCCTCATGGATTGTTATTCTGGCGTAGTATGACCCATCTTATTGGGGGAATAGGAATTCTTGTACTTTTTATTTTAGTACTGCCTATGTTTGGCGCAGGAAGTATGATGTTATATAAAGCTGAAACATCTTCAGCATCTACAGGTAAGCTGCATCCAAGAATTAAAGAAACGGCTAAGCGTTTGTTATGGATATATCTGGGGTTTGTGGGGCTGGAAACCGTACTGCTTATATTGGGTAAAATGAGCATTTTTGATGCCCTGTGTCATTCCTTTGGAACAATGGCTTCCGGCGGATTTTCAACTAAGAATGCCAGCATGGCTGCTTATACTCCCTTTGCACAATATGTAGTGGCTTTCTTTATGCTGTGCGCAGGAATTAACTTCAATTTGCATTATTTTTTACTGAAAGGTTCTTTTAAAAAGGTATTTAAGGACGATGAACTTCGGTTATATCTTATATTTATTGTCATTGCAGCCACTATCATTTCTATTTCGCTGTTTTTCAAGTTTAATTTAAGTACGGAGGAGTCGTTTCGTACGGGTATTTTTCAGGTTATCAGTGTTATTACATGTACCGGTTTTACTACGGTCGACTTTATGCAATGGTCGCAATACATGTGGTTTATACTTTTGATATTGATGTTTATTGGTGGATGTGCAGGATCAACATCCGGATCGATGAAGGTGGTGCGGCACATGCTTTTATTAAAAAATATAGGAGTCCAATTCAAGAAAATCCTGCATGAACGGGGTATGTTTTAT
Source organism: Bacteroidales bacterium (assembly GCA_036261135.1). Taxonomy (GTDB): domain Bacteria; phylum Bacteroidota; class Bacteroidia; order Bacteroidales; family JAAUTT01; genus JAAUTT01. Next base: position 21,264 of record DATALJ010000018.1, on the reverse strand, counting down.
GTAAAGCTCAACGGGAATAACGTTCCTGAAGATTTGATGTACCGAACCCTGGCTTTCTTCTTTATATATTTACTTACATGGTGTGTAAGTACATTTATTTTGTTGTTTACAGGGCTTGATTTTGTTGCTTCATCCGGTATTGTTGCGTCCTGTATGGGAGGCGTTGGGCCTGGCCTGGGTTCAACTATGGCTCATTGTGCCGATGTAACTATGCTGGGTAAAATCGTACTTTCATTCGATATGCTATTGGGGCGTTTGGAACTTTTCTCCATGCTAATCTTGTTTTCGGCTGCTTTTTGGAAATCGCGGTAAAGTATTTTTTCCTATTAATCTTTAAGTGTAATCCAAACCGGTGCATGGTCGCTGGTTTTCTCCCATCCGCGTACATGGTTGTCAACCGCTGCCTTGTCGAGCCGGTTGGCAATGGTCGGATTCAGCAGAAAATGATCGATACGCAGGCCTGCATTTCGTCCATACGAGTTACGGAAGAAATCCCAGAAGGTGTATATTCGTTCACCGGGGTATAACGTACGAATTGCATCGGTCCATCCCTGATCCATCAGTTTTTTGAAGGCTTCGCGTATTTCAATTCTGAATAAGGCGTCATTTATCCAGCCTTCGGGTTTGTATACGTCGATTTCGGTTGGCATTACATTAAAATCGCCGGTTAGTACTACCGGTTTGTCCGAATTTACTAAATCTGCCGCATGCACTATTAAGCGGTCGAACCAACGCAGTTTATACTCGAATTTTGGCCCAGGGTAGGGGTTTCCATTGGGTAAATAAAGGCATCCGATTGTAATTCCGTTTACGATCGCCTCAATATAACGGCTATGGCTATCTTCAGGATCGCCAGGGAGTACACGGGTTATTTCTAATGGCTCTCCGATGCGTGAAAGGATAGCAACCCCGTTCCAGCTCTTTTGCCCATGCCATAGCGCACTGTATCCAGCATTTTGTATAGCTTCTAACGGGAACTTTTCCTGTGGAGCCTTGAGTTCTTGCAAACATACTACATCGGGCGTAGTTTCTACAAGCCATTGGAGCAAAACCGGTAACCGGGCATTTATTCCATTTACGTTATAGGTTGCTATTTTCATTCAATATAGTTTGGATGTACAAACAATAAAAAGGTTGAAGAAGTTTAAAAGTAGTTATTCCGTGATGAAATAAAAAGGGATTTTGTAAAATCCGCTCTTGAATTGAATTGTAGCAGAGTCGCCTGGCTGCTTGTTTTCATAAACTTTGCGGGTAACCCATACTTCTTTTATTTCTTTTTGCGGACCCCACGGGCTTAATTTAAAGTAGTAATATGTGGTTTTGCCGGAGCTGATTCTTTTATCCAGAATCCTGACTTTATATGTTTCGGCTGATGTCTTATCCAGGATTCCATTTGTAGCAATGACGGTTCCATACGTGTACACGCCCGAAAGTGCCAGTGCGCCTAGTATGAAGAAAAAAGCCCGTTTGGCATTAAGGTTGATCGTCAGATCCGGATCTTTGATTATGAATATAATAAAGGCGATGGTGATTAAACCTGCCGGCATCCAAAAATGATTGTAACTGAATATGGTAAAATCCATTAATGATCTCATGGTTAGAACCACCGACGGAAATATAATGGCAGGGAATAGATGAGGGTGCGCAGAATTCGGCTTTTCATCAAGCCTGATTAAGCCATTGGACCTTTTGTAAATCGCAAGCGCAATAATGGGTATCAATGCACACAAAACTACCTGGAACTGGTAAAAGAGATGAGGTAGAAACCAGAAAGCCAAAGATAAAACCACAGCAATAATGTTTGTCGTTCTTGTAAGCGCTCTGGTTTTATTTAGTTTTTGCTGCCGCTCTCTAATGGTGGCGCCAAATTTTTCATTATTCAATATTTCTTTCCGGCTGTTTAAAGTTTCTTCATTATTGAGGTCGGTAAGCGTTTGTTGTGCCCATTGTAGCAACTCTTCATACCGCTCGACATAACAACTGATTGCCATCTTTTTGTATGGAGTATGTGAAAACGGGATCAAATCGAAATATTGGTCATATTGTTTAAAGCCGTGTATTGCAGCTATCGGCAGCACTTGGATTTTGTATATGCCTACAACTGAGAATTTATCGCTTTCAATTACATATTTAAACTTCATTACCCATTTTAGCGCTATAAGCATGGTAATTGCAAGGCAGGAACAAATGATTCGTGCGTATGGAGTGTATGTGGCAACTGTGTTTTCGGCTAAAAACGACGAAACACTCAGCCATCCAAAACCTGCTGCCAATGCTGGAAGCAAAATCCACATCATAATAGACCAGCCCTTAGCGAGTTTGTAATCTCTTTTCACTTGTTCGGATTTGAAAAAGAAATAATTGAAAGTTGTTTGTGCAAGTATATGATAATCTTTTTAAAAAAGTGTTAAAAGAAGGGAGAAACGTTCTGTAGGGCTCAACTTTATGAAAAACGCTTTGTTAGGTGAATAGAAACCTTTAAAATTTAGAGATATGGCAAAAATGGCAAACCCTGCACCTATTGAAGTGCAGAAATATTTGAAGGGGGTAGACTATCCCGCAAATAGAAAAGACCTCGTAAATAAGGCAAAGCAGAATAAAGCAGATAAGGAAGTTATTTCTCTTCTGGAAGGATTGAAAGAAGATGCATTTAAAAGCCCTGCTGAAGTTAGCAAAGCGGTAGGAGGAAAGAGCTAAGTTTAAAAAGTATTAAAGCTACGGGGAGAAAAGATTTGTGAAGCTTTTCTCCCTGTAACTTTAAGTATTGCGTTTGGTCATTTCTTTGTAAAGACCAGTGCCAACCCTGTGCCAATAAAGATAGAACCCGTAACCCTGTTGAACCATCTTTTAAATTGCTGTATCTGGAACAATCGGCTTAGTTTTACGCCAAACAGCGCATAGAGCATGTAACAGCCGAACGCAACAATTGCGAGCGTTGAAAAAATAATAAGAAACCCGTTGGTCGTAGCCGATTTTATATTTATGAATTGTGGAAACAGCGCGGTAAAGAACAATATCCCTTTGGGATTTCCAACAGCAATGATGAATCCATCGAGAAAGAGCCTGTCATTTCGTTTGTTTATGGTTGCTTTAACATTCTTTTCATTGTTAGCATTCTCTTGAAATGAGCCAATTATTGATTTTACGCCAATGTAAATTAAATAGAGTATCCCTGTCCACTTAATTACGGAAAAGATAAACCCCGAAGCCAGCAATATTGCTCCTAAACCGAGCATGGATACTAACGCCATAAGTATATTTCCCAGCAAATTCCCCAAGCCACTGTACACGGTTCTACTCACGCCGTGATTCAATCCATGGTTTATGGCTAAAAGCGAAGTCGGACCTGGTGTTACCGTAGCTATAAACAATATCACGAAATATGCGGTGAAACTTTCTATGGTCATGGTGAATGGGATTTAAATGTTGTTAATATTGTAATTCTCCGATACCTTCCCGTGTTATCAGTGGTTCGTCGCCGGTGCAGTCTATAACTGTAGTGGGCGTGTTTTGTCCATAGCCCCCATCGATCACAACATCTACCAAATCCTGGTATTTTTCGTGAATGAGCTCCGGATCGGTTGTGTATTCAATAATTTCGTCATCATCGTGTACAGAGGTATTTAAAATAGGGTTTCCGAGCTCTTTTACAATTTCAAGGATAATTGGATTGTCGGGAATCCGCACGCCTACTGTTTTTTTGTTCGATTGAAAAATCTCCGGCACTTTATTATTTGCCTGAAGGATGAACGTGAACGGCCCCGGCAGGTTCTTCTTCATTAATTTGAAGATTTGGTTGTTTATTGGCCGGGTATAATCAGAAACTTCGCTCAAACTGCTACATATAATAGAGAACATAGTTTTGTCTGGCGCAATTCCCTTGATTTTAGCAACCTTTTCGATGGCCTTGTGGTTGTAAATATTACAACCAATACCATATACGCTGTCGGTAGGGTAAATCACAATGCCACCTTTCTGAAGCACTTCAATCACTTTTGCAACCTGCTTCGGGTTTGGGTTTTCAGGATATATCTTAATAATCATAAGGCACAGGTTAATTCAGGGTTTGTTTTTCGTCTTCATCGGCTTCAATCTCCCAGTACGGATAACCATCGGGATCCTCCTCTTCTTCAGGTTCTTCCTTCTTTACATAGCCCTCTTTTTTATAAACAATTGCAAAGAAAAGGCCCGAGAGCATTCCAAAAAGATGCGACTCCCATGAAACATCGGGAAAGAAGGGGAATATGCCCCAGACCATGCTTCCGTACAAGAAAATAACCATTAGTGATATAGCCAGTAGCCTTATTTCCTTGCGGAAAATGCCGCTAAAGAAAAGGAACGAAGCCAATCCGTATATTACTCCGCTTGCACCTATATGATACGCTTCTCTGCCGCCGATCCAAACACATAGTCCGGTTACAAACCATATTAACCCAAGTATTTGCAGGGCAATACGCCTGTAAAAGTACATGAGTGTTGAAGTTAAAACCAATAGAGGTATGGCATTGTTCAGCAAATGGCTCCAGTCAGCGTGTATAAGCGGAGAAAAGAAGATGCCTGCCAGTCCGTTGGCATGCCGCGGATGAATACCAAATGGGGCAAAGGAAGTATCGGATATTAATTCTAATACTTTGATAAACACCAACAAAAATGTCAGGAATAGCGGAAACCTAAAAGTACGTATGAACTGTTTTTTGTTTTGTGTTTCGTTCATTGTAAAGCATTGATCTGTAAAGGTAAGAAAAAATGGATTACTTTATTATCCTCGCAGATATTGAAAATCTTCCGGAGGAAAAACAGGATGAAATAAAAACAATTTACATGATGGTGTTTGAGAAATTCTACATTCTGATAAAAAATCCTTATTTTCGTTTCTTCTGTTTAATAGCATTTTGCAATGATCCGTATTTACCAAAAAGGAACAAATGTTGTTGAGAAATTCACGGCGCTTCCAGCGAAAGGTGAGTTGTCGGGTCTTATATGGGTCGATTTACAGGATCCAACCATTGAGGAAATAGAACAGATTGAAACCGCTTTTGTAATCGACGTTCCTACCCGCATTCAGCAGGAAGAAATAGAGTGGAGCTCACGTTATACGGAAACCGGGCAGTACATTGTGGCTAATTCCAATTTTATTCAGTATACCGAACCAGCCAATTATAAAACCATTCATGTATCCTTTGTTATTAAAGGAGACCTGCTCATTACCTACAGAGAAGGCGATTTGTACTCCTTTGCCGATTGTGTAAAAAGAATAAAAACTAACCCCAAGCCCTTCCATTCCGGCAAGTATATATTTATTGTTATTCTGGAAACCCGTATCGACTTTGATGCTGACTTACTGGAGTACTTGTCCAAGCAGATTCAGGCCATGGGTAAAAACCTGAACAGTACTAACGGAAAACAGGCTGTATTACTCAAGCAAATTACCGATTTACAGGAAACAGCCCTGATGGTACGCCAGAATATCATGGATAAACACCGGGTAGTATCTTCTATGCTGCGTAGCACAATGTTCAACGACAAGGAAAAGGCTCGCATGCAGATTATGATCGAAGACATGAACTCACTTATCGACCATACCAATTTTATTTTTACCCGCCTGGATTATTTGCAGGAGTCGTTCCTTGGGATGATTAATATCGACCTGAACCGCATTATCAAGATATTTACCGTTATTTCTGTAGTGTTTATGCCTCCAACACTCATTGCCAGCATGTACGGGATGAATTTCAAATTTATGCCCGAATTGAACTGGAGGTACGGTTATCCATTTGCCATATTGCTTATGATTGTGGCTTCGGCGGTTACGCTGTTTATTTTTAAGAAGAGAAAGTGGTTGTGAACGAAAGGATTAATTTTCCATTACCCTTATGTTTTGCTATCAGCAAATGGATATTGTTTCTAGAAATGAGTAGTCTTGTGTAATTTTTTAATTTGCCATTGCAAAACCAAAAGAGTCAGCAGGGATGAGGTAAAATCAGCAACCGGGGCTCCAAGCCAAACACCTTTCAGTCCCCAAAAGTGCGGAAGAATTAAAATTGCTGGGATAAGGAACAAAACCTGTCGGGTTAGTGAAAGAAAAATAGAGATTTTTGCTTTGCCAATAGACTGGAAGAAACTGGATGTCACAATCTGAAATCCAACCACAGGGAACATCATAAGGTTTAACCTCAGACCTATAACCGCCAAACGAATAAGTTCACTATCTTTATTAAAAGCCGAAGCTATGAGTTGGGGAAAAACTTCAGCAAGTATAAATCCAAAACAGGTTACACATGTTGCGGCAAGAATGGTAAGCTTAAAGGCTCTTATAACACGAGGTATTTGATGCGCTCCAAAGTTGTATCCAACTATAGGTTGCATTCCCTGGTTAAAACCGATAACAACCATAGCGGCCAGATTTATAATACTACCAATAATGCCAAATGCACCTATTGCTAAGTCTCCTCCATACTTTTTAAGACTAAGATTCATGATTATGAATACAATACTACCGCATATGAGTATGAAAAAATTCGACATCCCAATTGAAACGATATCTTGAATGATAACCTTCTTTAGTCGCATGTAGCCTGGAAGGAAGTGTACAAAACTTTCAATTTTTGAAAAGTGAAGAACTGCCGTAATTGCGCCAATTATTTGAGCAATTACAGTAGCCAAAGCCGCACCACGAATGCCCCATTTAAGCACAAAAATAAATATAGGAGCAAGTGTAAGGTTAACTATTACAGTGGTGAGCGTAGTAATCATTGCCTTATTTGGATAACCAGATGCCCTCATGATATTGTTAAGACCAAGGTAAAGATGAGCGAAAACATTTCCTAATAAAATAACCTGCATAAATTCTTTAGCATAAGGCAAGGTCTCCTTACTTGCTCCAAGCGCATAGAGAATAGGTTCAAGAAAAATAAGTGTAACAGCAGCAACTAGAATACCCAATATAATATTCAGCATAACTGCATTGCCAAGAACTAGCGTTGCTCCTTTTCTGTCATGCTCTCCAAGCCTTATGGATACCATAGTGCCTGCACCAATTCCTACCATAGCGCCAAAGGCAGCTGTGATATTCATTAAGGGGAATGTTAGTGCTAGTCCCGAAATTGCAAACGCACCTACTCCCTGCCCAATAAAAATTCGGTCGATAATATTGTACAGAGAGGCAGCAGCAGTCGCAATAATAGCTGGAACAGAATATTGTAAAAGTAACTTTCCTACTTTTTCTTTGCCCAGGTCATGTGGGCTTTTAATTCTTGACATAATATCATTTAATAAAACGGGTGCAAATATCCTTATTTGTATTCTAAAAGAAAAGGCAACCTGTGAAAACAAATTTCCAGGTTGCCTTTTCTTCTTTTCAATAAGGCAGTTGACCTAAATCTATTATTTTACTTCAATAATACGGTCTCCCTTTGTTACGCCATTTTCGTTGAATGCATCAATGGTGAAATAATATTTTTCTTTCGCATTCAGGCTGCGGATGGTGAGTGTGTCGGTAGCCAATACCTGGTAGTTCTGGTATAGTTTATCTTTTTGAACACCGTAACGGATGTTAAAACCAATCGCATCAGTAGTTTTGTTCCATTTAAGATTTGCAATACAAGGATCTGCGGCGTTCCTTTCAATAGTAAAACCTTCTACTTTCGAAGGAACATTCCCTCCACCATTTCCAAATACGCGCAGGCCAGCCAGGGCAAATGTTCCGGAAGCCATATGGTAATTAGTAAGCCTGATGTAGCGGGCTTTTACCGGCTGGGTCAACTCAATGTAATCGTGAGGAACATCGGTTTTGCTTTTGGTTTTATTCGCAATGGTTTCCCAGGTTTTGTTATCGTTGGAGTACTCCAGCAGGTACTGATAGTAAACATCGGATTGGCGGCCCATGATGGTTGTTCCGTTTTCGGCATAGTTGATCTGAACAGCGTTTACGGTGCATTCTTTCTGCAGGTCCATCGTAATCCACTCGCCCTTATCTCCGGTCTTTGCACTCCAGTACGTCCTGATTTCTTCGTCTGTAGCATAGCTTTTTGGATGATTGGCCAGTTCCGAAGAAACTTCAACCGGTTTGTTGAATGAAAGCAGCATCCAGCCCATGGAAAGCTCATCGGGGCTTTCAATCTTTTTGGTTGGCACTTTGTAGGGGAAATCGCCAAATCCGGTGTAGGTATAAAATACGCTGTCGCTATCGAAAAACATGGGGAAAAAGCCCAATCTGCGTTCGAACATGTGTTTGATCGAAATAGTCATGGTCGATACATGCCAGTAGTTGCCGTATTTATCCTGGAAAGTGCTGCTGTGGCCTGCGCCAGCTATAAATCCTTCGGGCCTGTATGACATGGGGCTGTTTGCAGCTAATGTGAAAGGACCAAGTGGTTTATCGGCAACATACAAACCATCGCAATAGCTTTTAAACTGCGTTCCAGGAACAGCATACTGCAAATAGTATTTACCATTGTGCTTGGTCATCCAGGAGCCTTCAATCCAAGGGCTGTCGCTCATCTGGTTGTAATCGCCGGAGCGTTCCCAGCCATGGGTTTTGTTATCACTATTAAAAAGTATTACTGGCTCTCCAATGGGATTGAGTGTTTTGGTGTCCAGTTCCACAGCATAAATAGGGTTTACATTAGAGCAGCCATAATAGAAGTACAGGCGGCCATCGTCATCGACAAATAAGTCTGGATCGATCATTCCGATAGGGAAGGACGGGTTGGCTACCTGCCATTGCCCAGATTTGGGATCGCCTGTTTTGTAAATCTTCAGCGGCGCATTGGCCGATGCCATAAAGTAAACGGTATCATTCATAACTACGGCTGTAGGGGCATAATCTTCAAGTGGCAAATCCTTGGTAGTAATCAGATCCCAATTAATCATATCGGTAGAATGGAAATACCCGCCTGATTTGGAGGCAAACAAATAGTATTCACCTTTGAAAGTAATCATGGTAGGGTCTGCAGCTTCGCGCCTCGATGGTGTATCAAGGCAGAACCTGTAGCTCAGGTTTACCGGATTACACATGGTGGTGGGATTTGGATTGACCAAATCATTTGGCTGGCCGCAACCTACAAGGATTGCAGCGATTAAGAAAAACACTATAGTTAAATTCTTCATAGTGAGGTAGCTTTGTATGTATTAACAGTCAAAATCTATGTGTGTTAAGTAATGTTTAATAATGTTTAAAAGAGCACGCGTTACAAACACGACCTAGCAGTGCTATATGTAGTATGTCATTCCGGCGAAGGCCGGAATGACAGTCCTGTGGCAAGTTTTAATGCAGGTATGTTGCTAGGCGTAGTCGGAGACTACGCCACTACGAAGCACGCTTTATATATTATTTACTTCCTTGTAAGCACAATAACATCACCCTTTTTTGTTACAACATCATACTCATATACCTTTTTCAGGGTAGGAGCGGGTTGTACTTCTTTCGAATGATTCAATGGAGTTTTGATTTCAGCCGAAGCAAGGAACGGATTCGCTACAGGGCCTTTGGCTTCTTTCAAACCTTTGCCTGTGAGCGGAACATAAGAACGGATACGGCAAACACCGCCCAACGACGATTTGATTGTGGCGTTGGTTAACTCTCCGTTATTCCACTGCATATCGACTTCAAAACCGCCACGGGCCTTCAAACCTTTTACACTACCTTTACTCCAAACTGAGGGTATAGCAGGAAGGAGGTGAACTGCGCCATCCTGGCTCTGCAACATCATTTCGGCAATACCGGCTGTGCACCCAAAGTTGCCATCGATTTGGAAGGGCGGGTGTGCATCGAAAAGGTTAGGATATGTACCTCCGCTACCACCCCATCCGGCAGTAGGAGCAGGTTTTAACTGAGCTGTAATAAGATTGTAAGCTCGGTCGCCGTTGAGCAAACGTGCCCAGAAGTTCACTTTCCAACCCATAGACCAACCGGTAGACTCGTCGCCGCGTGCAATCAACGTTGTTTGTGCTGCATTGAACAAATCAGGATTGCGGTATGGCGAGATCTGGTTCGAAGGGAACAGTCCGTACAAGTGCGATATATGACGGTGCTTATCTTTCGGATCGTCCCAATCCTGCATCCATTCTTGCAATTGGCCCCATTTGCCAATCTGCATAGGAGGGAGGCGTTTCAGCGCTTCTTTTACCTTGGCTATAAACTCTTTATCGGTTTTAAGTATTTCAGCCGATTTAATGGTAATGCTGAATATGTCGAAAACCAATTGGTTGTCCATGGTTACGCCCATGTCGATGGTTGTTCCGCGATGCACATAAGGTTCATTCTCGGGAGAAACCGACGGACTAACTACCAGCCATTTGTTTGTAGGTTCTTCAATCAGGAAATCGAGGAAGAACTGCGATGCCTCCTTCATTACCGGGTAAACGGATTTGAGATAGTTTACATCGCCGTTGTATTGGTATTTGTAATAAAGATGCTGGGGCAGCCACGCGCTTCCCATGGGCCATTGACCCCAGAAAGCACCGTCTAACGGGCCGTTAATGCGCCATATGTCGGTATTGTGATGTAAAACCCAGCCGCGTGCGCCGTACATGTCCATAGCGGTTTTTTTACCAGTTTCGGAAAGCTCACGAATCATCTGAACCAATGGCTCGTTCATTTCGGTTAAATTGGTTAAATCCGATGGCCAGTAGTTCATTTCTGTATTGATATTCACAGTATACTTGCTGTCCCACATGGGCATAAGCTGGTCGGCCCATATTCCCTGGAGATTGGCAGGTTGTCCGCCAGGTCTCGAAGATGAAATCAGTAGGTAGCGGCCAAACTGGAAGTATAAAGCTACCAATTGAGGGTCGTTCCCTTTAGCAAACTCTGCTACGCGAATATTGGTAGGGTTTTTAGCGGCATCTGTAACACCTAGGTCAAGGCTTACGCGGTTGAAATATTTCTGGTAGTCGGCAATGTGGTCTTTTACTATCTGATCGTAATTCCGTGTAAGTGCTTTTTGAAGGTAGTTGTCAACCCGTTGGCTGGCATTGCCGCTAATGTCCTTGTAATTGTTGAAGTTTGTGGCCATGGAAATATAGATGGTAACTTCATCAGCATTGGCAATGTTTAAGGATGAATCGGTTGCAGAGATTGTACCTCCCGAAGCAATGAATTTAACTTTTGCTTCAAATTGTACCATGCCTTTCACGGTTTCATGGTCGCTGGTGGTACCTGTTAGTATAAGTTCATCTTTTCCATTGGATTTCACCTTGCATGTAGGAACTTTATCCTTGCCTGTTGGCCTGTCCATGCCGGCGGCAAAATTAATGGAACCCTTTTTATCGGCCGAAATACGCGCTACGATTACCTGATCGGGGAATGACGAGAATACGCTGGTGGTGTAGTTTACACCATTGGCAGTGTAGCGATTAGAAGCCATTGCCTTTTCTATATCCAGCTCGCGGTAGAAGTTTGAATAATTTTCGTGCCCTGGAAACTGGAGTTTGAGGTTGCCCACAGTTTGATAGGGCATACCGTGCGATGTTTTAGTGATAAACTTTTCGTTTACCATGTCCTGGGCTTCCTTGTACTTGCCTTCGAATATTAACTGGCGTACTTTAGGCAAAGCCTCTTTGGCATCCGGGTTATCGTTCCTATTAGGCGATCCTGCCCATACAGTGTTTTCATTCAGTTGAATAATCTCATTTACGGGGTCACCATAAATCATAGCTCCTAAACGACCATTACCTACGGGTAAGGCTTCTACCCATTGTTTGGCAGGTTTGTCGTACCATAAAACCAATTTCCCGCTTTGTTGAGCCTTTGTCAGTTGCATCGATAAGGCCATGCAAGCCATAATCAGGAAACTAAAACTTCGCATTAATCTCATATAGTATGTTATTTAGTTGTTCTTAAAGCTAGCGCCCGTTTTGCAACGAGTGCGGATTAAAGGCACGCATTACAAATGCGTGCCAGCGTTTGCTTAACAAAAATTATTTAAAAATCCTTGAAGCAAAATCGTGAATTGATTTGCGCCATACCTGCCATTCGTGGTCTCCGGGGAATGAGTTGAATTCAACCTTTAAGCCGCTTTCGCGAAATTTTTTCACTGCAGCCTTGGTAAACTCAACGCGCGGATCTTGTTCTCCTACGGAAATATAGAATAACTTCAGTTTGTCGTTGTACGATTGAGGCTTTGTAAGCAGTCCGGGCATTTCCTTTTCGGCATCGAAGGCTTTTCCGTTTGGACTGGCAATTCCTCCGAATATTCCAGAGCTGAAAGTTCCTACAGATCCGAAATAATCCGTATTGGCCAAACCTACATAAAAGGATTGTCCGCCGCCCATTGAAAGACCACAAAGCGCACGGTCTTTGGCATCGGTGAGTGTACGGTAGGTTTTGTCGACAAAGGGAATGATGTTATTGATCATTTCATCCTTGAATGCTGACATAGCGCCACTTGAGTATCCTCCGGCACCTCCCGGTACGCTTACATTACCGTTGGATAGTACTGCAATCATTGGTTTTGCTTTACCTTCAGCGATCAGGTTGTCGAGGATAATATCGGTTTTGCCCTGTACAACCCAGCCGCGTTCGTCTTCGCCACCACCATGCTGGATGTATACTACAGGGTACTTTTGTTTTGGATTGGCCTCATAGCCTGCAGGAGTGTATACATAAAGCCTGCGCCAGCTATTGGTAACTTTGGAGTAATAGTATTTTGAGTTGATTGTGCCGTGCGGTACATCCTTAATTTCGTAGAAGTCGGCTCCTTTTTCAGGAATATCAATCCCGCTGGCCATGCGGCCCATGCCGTAGAAGGATTCGCTAGCCGGGTCAGCTACTTTAATGCCGTCGATTACCAGTGAGTAGTAATGAAAGCCCGGGACCTGTGGTTCTGTGGTTACACTCCATACACCCTGCTCGTCTTTGGTCATGTCATATAATTTCCCGAGATCGATTTGTACTTTGGCGGCTTCAGGGGCTTTTATCCTGAAAACAACACGTAAATCTTCAAGAATACACGGGCATGCTGTTTTGCTGATATTGGTAGATGCGGGAACTGATTTATCAATCAGTTGGGCGAATGAATTAGCTACAAATAAGATGCTTAGCGCAGCAGTAATTAGTGAATGTCTTTTAAGTAGATGGTTTCTCATAGCAGTGTTTTATAATCATTAAAGGTTCTTCGTAGTAGCTTAGTCAAAGACTACGCTCAAAGTACGCTGTCATTCCGGCGCAGGCCGGAATCCCAAAACTACGGAACTCTTGCTTTAAGCAGTCCATATAGCTTCGTAGTATAGGGATTGCTTTCAGCGAGGCCTTCGGCGTTCCGGCCTGCGCCGGAATGACAGCTTTGACTCATCCAAATTCTGTTATTAGAATAAATATGGTTATTTTCTAAATTAATCTTTAAAAATCAGCTGCGCAAATCCAAACAAACTTTTACGCCAAGTCTGGAATTCATGGGCTGTTCCGGGAGCTTCGTAATATACATGTTTAACTCCTGCTTTTTCAAGTTCTTCGTGGATGCCACGACCAGAGTTAGCTCCTTCCTTTGAGCCCATGCTTACGAAGAATACTTTAACCTGTTTAGCAAATTCGGCTGGTTTGGAGAGTAATCCGTTATAACCTTTTTCAACGCCGGGGAAACCAAAAGGTGCACTGAAAATGCCGATATTAGCGAATTTATCAAGGTTGGCCTGTGAGATTTGGTAGGTTTGGGTACCACCTAACGAAAGACCAGCGATTGCACGGTGTTGCTTATCACTAATTGTACGGTATTTAGCATCGATAGCAGGTATAAGATCGGCAACAATTACTTTTCCGAAACCATCCCAGAAAGAAGGCATACCACCAGGAGCACCACCGGGAGCGCGGTTTGCTTGAGGAGGACCCTGAGGAGGAGTTTGACCTGCCTGAGGCTGAGGACGACGGCGTGCACCACCGAAACCTGCTGCAATACCACCATCTTCCATCACAATGATCATCGATTTTGCTTTGCCTTCAGCAATTAGGTTGTCCAGAATGAAATTGGCACGGCCCTGTGTTGACCACGCACGGCGGTCTTCGCCCATACCATGTTGCAAATACAATACCGGGAAACGTTGCTTCTGGTCTTTATCGTATGTTGGCGGAGTATACACATATGCATGGCGCATTTCGTTTGTAGAAGCAGAATAATACCAGAACGAACGAACTTCGCCGTGGGGAACATTTTTAATGTCATAGAAATTAACTCCTTTTTCCGGGATTTCCATGCCACTCATCATTTTACCTGCCCCAAAGAAGCTTTCGCTTGCGGGATCGGCTACATCTACACCGTTTATTTTAAGGGTATAGTAGTGGAAGCCTGGATCCTGAGGCTTTGATACTCCTGTCCAAAAGCCATCTTCGCCTTTGGTGAGAGGCACATTGCCCAGGCTTACCGTAATAGAGGTAGCTTCGGGAGCCTGTAAGCGAAAGTAAACCTGACCTAAGGAGTCTATTCTTGGGTAATCAGCTCCTACGATGTTTGTTGATGCAGGTTTTGTTCCTGCAGGAAAATCGGTAGTTTGAGCAAATGCACTTATGCTAATTGCAGATATGAACAAGGCGATACAAATATTCTTCATTGTATTTTATTTAAAAATTAAGCTGGCAAATTGAAAAAAATCTCTTCTCCAGGTAAGCCACTCGTGGGCTGTACCCTGCGATTCATAATAGCTATATTTGATACCCTGCTTGTCGAGCATGTTAAGGAAAGCTTTTACAGAGCCAGGGAATGGAGTAGGTTCTGTAGTTCCCAGCCCGAGCCAGAAGAGTTTAATTTGTTTGTTGAGGGCAGCGCCATCCTTGAATTTTCCTTCCATAAAAGTAGCAGGATCAATTTCTGCGGCACTCGGATAGTTTGCTGTACCGCTAAAAGCGCCAATATAGGAGAATTTATCGAGGTTGTTCATGGTTATACGGATGGTTTGGTTGGCACCCATTGAAAGGCCAGCCATTCCACGGTGATCGCGGTCGGCAATGGTACGGAACTGCCCGTCGATCATAGGTATCACTTCTTTAATCAACACATCTTCGAACGCCGACATAAATCTGGCTCCTCCGCCTTTGTTGTCCTGGTGAGCAGGTGTGGCATAACCATTATCCATTACAATAATCATGGGTAAGGCTTTTTTCGCAGCAATCAGGTTATCGAGGATAATACCTGCTTTGCCTTGTGTAGGCCAGCCTGTTTCATCTTCGCCGCTGCCGTGCTGCAGGTAGAGTACAGGATATCGCTTGGTTGTATTTTTGTCATATTCGGCGGGGGTATACACAAAGCACCTGCGCCAACTGTTAGTTATCTTAGAGAAATAAAGATTTTGGCGGATCTGTCCGTGTGGAACATCCTTTAATGCATAGAAATCCTGATCGTGAGCGGGAACCTCAATGGCACTACCCCAACGGCTGGCGCCATAAAAGTAAAGCGTTCCGGGATCGGGAACAGAAGCTCCGTCAATATTGAGCTGATAATAGTGAAAACCTTCAGCCTGGGGATTGGAATCGCCGGTCCATACGCCTTTTTCATCTTTTGTAAGATCGTATTTTACGCCGCCAAGGTCGAGTTGTACTTTTAAAGCCTGGGGTGCAGAAATACTTGCACGAACCCTGCCTTCGGAATTAACCTGTGGATATTGCTGCCCTGGCTGATTCACTGAGGAAGGTTTGAAATCTTCCAAAGCCTTGGCAGATGGTGTTTGAGCAATGCCGAACTGGCTGGCCAAAACAGTTGCCGTTAGAATAAATAGATGTTTGATATGCATTAGTAAATAGTTAAGTTATTGATTTAATGGTATCAGTAATCGGTGTTTTGTTTCCTTTCAAAGTTAGGTTTAGAAGAGTGTGTGTTAAAAAAATCACTCTGTTTTAAGCTGAAAATCAGTTAACTGTACAAACGCCATGAGGCGAATGACAATTAACTGACCTTTGAAAAACCTTGCCCGTTCAATCATCATCATTCGGACAAAGATATTTTGTATAATGTTGAATTACTTGAACAAAAGTGGAGCAACATTATAAAATGCGCGTCTCCAGGTTAAGAATTCGTGTGCTGTACCATCTGAAATGTGAGAAACAGCGTTGAACCCGGCTTCCTTAAGCGTGGTTACTGCCTTCTTAATAGCATCGGGGCTTTCTTTACTTCCACAGCTTAAAAAGATAAGTTTAACTTTTGACTTGTCTTTTATTTCCTGAGGAGTATATGTTCCGCCACTCAAAAGTACATAGTGAGAGAATACTTCAGGTCTGTTCAGTGTAATAGCGTGAGTTTCCATTCCACCCATTGAAAGTCCTGCCATAGCGCGATGTGGTTGGTCGGCAATGGTGCGGAAATTAGCATCTACGTAAGGGATTAATTCGTCGCACAAAACGGTTTGGAATGGTTTAAAGTCGAAATTGCGAAGTCCGCTACCGAATTTGATTTCGTTAGTCATTCCGTAGGTCATTACAATGATGAAAGGTTTGATTTTGCCTTCAGCAATCAGGTTATCCATAATCAGGTTAACACGGCCCTGGTTACTCCATGCAGTTTCGTCTTCGCCCCAGCCATGTTGAAGATAAAGAACAGGATAGTTTGTTTTTTTGTCTTTGTTATAACTTGGAGGAGTGTATACAAATGCACGGCGCGAAGTACCTGTACTTTTCGAAGGGAACAGGATTTGTTGTACATTACCATGAGGAACGTCCTTGAGTGCATAGAAATCCTGGTCTTTGGCAGGAATTTCGATACCACTTTCCCAACGAACAGATCCATAATAATTTAGTGCACCCGGATCGTTAAAAACACCACCGTCGATAGTTAAATGATAGTAGTGGAATCCTTCGTCCATAGGGCCATCAGTAGTTCCCATCCAAGATCCATCAGCAGCTTTAGCAAGTTTAGTGCCGCCTTTTCCGCCTAAGCCAAGGCTTACAGTTACTCCTTGTGCTTCGGGGGCTTCAACACGGAAGCGTGCGTAGCCTTGTGAGTTTACCATGGGAAACTCTTTTCCTGGTTGGTTGAGGCTTGAAGGTTTAAAATCTTCGATAACTGTGGGCTGGGTTTGTGCGAAGCACATTACGCCAGACATTGTTAAAAAGGCTAATAAGCCAAAATACTTTTTCATTCGTAAAGTTTCTAAATTGTAGCCGGATGTAGCTCGCATGATGAATGTGCATCCGTGTGATTGATTAACGAATCATGCTCGTTTCAGAAGTAATTATTCGTTTAAAACAAAGAAACCTCTGTAGAAGATCACAGGAGGCTTCTTTGTGTCTTTTATTATTTGAAAAGCAGCGGAGCAAACTGGTAAAGACTCCTGCGCCATGTCTGCCATTCGTGTGCAGTTAACGGAGAAGTGTAGAACTGTGCATTCATCCCAGCTTGTTTGAGTTCTTCGGTTACACCCTTTGGCTCTTTACCGAAGTTGGGATTACGGTTTTCCAGTTCACGGCTGCCAAAGCTAACAAATACCAGTTTTACTTTTTCTTTAAACCCAGGATTGGCTTTTAAATCTTCGGGGCTAATGGCTCCACCACTGAATATGCCTACATAAGCGAATTTATCAGGGTTAGCCAGTGTGATTTCGCGGGTTTGCATACCACCCATCGAGAGTCCGGCCATAGCCCGGTTATTAGCGTCTGCTAAGGTTCTGAAGTTTGCGTCGATCATAGGAATAACATCGCCAAACAACGTTTTTTGGAAACCTTCAGCCCAGCCTTTTGGAGGCCATGGACCAGCAGGACGTTGGCCTTGTGGTGCATTATTACGAGGACCGGCAGGCATTGCCCAGGTACCGTTTTCCATAACAATGATGAAAGGTTTGGCTTTGCCTACAGCAATCAGGTTATCCAGAATCAGACCTGCCTTGCCCTGGCTCCACCAGCCGGTTTCGTTTTCGCCACCTCCATGTTGCAGGTAGAGAACCGGGAAGCGTTTCTTGAGATCCTTGTCGTACTCGGCAGGAGTATACACAAAACAGCGGCGCATAGAATTATTAAGCTTCGAGAAGTAGGTTACTTCGCGTATCTGGCCGTGAGGTACGTTTTTTAGTGCATAGAAATCCTGATCTTTTGCGGGAATTTCGATACCGCTGCCCCAACGGCTGGCGCCATAAAAATAAAGGCTTCCGGGATCAGGAACCGAAGCTCCGTCAATGTTCAACTGGTAGTAGTGAAAACCTTCGTCCTGGGGGGCAGATTCGCCGGTCCATACACCCTTGTCATCTTTAACGAGGTCGTATTTAACACCACCTATGTCGAGTTGTACTTTTTTGGCTTCAGGTGCGGATATTTGTGTCCGAACTCTGCCTTCCGAATTTACCTGTGGGTACTCCTTGCCTTCTTGGTTAACCGAAGATGGCTTGAAGTCCTCCACAACATTTCCCGATTGCGCCATACACAGTTGACCCGCTAAGGCTGCAACCAATAAAAAAGTGAAGTTACGTTTCATTTAAGAATCTCCTAATGATTAGTTTAATTAGTAATTTGAGGTTTTGCAAGAATGTATTACATAGTCTTATTTAGACGCACTAGAATGGAATTTCTTGTTCTATATTTTACAAACATCAATAAAATTATAAAATTATTTGTACAAATGAATTGTTTTTAAATATCCTTCTACAACCGTAATTTATTCCAAGATGATTCTTTGCGTCTTTACATTATTCCTTGCATCCGTTACCTTTACAAGGTAGATTCCTCTTTTGTACTGACCTGTGCTTATTTCAACCAAATTGGATTCAGACAATTGAGAGTACACTTTAATACCCACAATGTTGAAAACCTCTAGCAGAAATGGGCCTCCAGCTTCGTTTTTAATATGAAGGTTGCTTGTGGCTGGAATTGGAAATATTTTCAGATTATTTACCATTTCAGAATTTTTTATACTTGTAGGTGTTTCCGGTTTAGGATAAGTTACATGTTCAGAACCAAAAGCCTCGGCTTTGCTACCATCAATAGCTTCAAGATTGCCGGGAAAATAGGAAACTGAAATGTAATCACCAAAGGTAACATTGGCGCTTAAAGAAATTATCAATGTATTTGAATTATTGGGATCAATCTGAATATTATTTATCCCTATTTTATAGTTTGAGAAGAATTTGAAATCGCTCTTTCTTATTGAATTACTTTGAAGTGGTTTGTCAAATTTCAGTTTTATTGCATTATTCCCATTCATGATAGCACTAATCAGTTTAGGCCCTCTTAATACCGCGTCAACTTCGTTTAAAATAAAAACGGAACCTTTATTTGCTTTGATGCAAGGAACGGTAAACACTTTTATAGTATTATTAAACGTTGCTTCAACAGTATAATAGCCATAATAGGCTTTAAATGCATGTGTATTTCCGTTCGTTAATTCAGTATCGAAGTTAGTAGCCCACTTTGTTTTTGTATAGTAAAGCAATGTATCTGCTGCTAGTTTGGGCTTATGATTGGCCTCAAAAAGTCCGGTATTTTCCCTCCAAGCGCCTTTGTCACTTAGGCCCCAGCATATCATACCTGATATAGAAGGATGAGAAAATGCAACAGTCAGCACTTTAATAAAATCTTCGGTTTGTTGCGGCTGTGTAATATCCCCGGCATAATCATATTCTGTAAACCTTATGGGTAATCCAGCTTCGGCCACAATGTTTACATTTTTCACTAATTCATCAACGTTAACCCTGAAACCATCCCAATAATGAGCTTGCATACCCACACCTGTAACTGATCCCCCCATCTGCTTAATTTTTAAAATGAGATCACGATATTTTGCAGCATCGCCCCAGTTATATTCAACATTATAATCATTTATGAACAACTGGGCATCTGGGTCGGCCGACCGTGCCCATTTAAAGCAATTCCAATTTATTGAATCACCAACAACCGATGCTATGTATTTAGCATGAAGAGGTTCATTCATCACATCGTATTCTTGTATTATCCCCTTATAACGGGTTACTTCCCGGATTACCCTCATTTTACAAGTGTCGGTGATTGCTTGCGGTGTTGGCAGATCCTTTACCCAACGAGGCATTTCATGGTCGCCACTATACTCATAGCCTCCCCACAGCAATGTATGTGCCCGCAATTCCCAGCCCACCTTTTTCGTCCATGCTACTGCATTTTCGAAATTCGTATAGTTTGGTGCAGTGTGCTGAGGCTGAATACCACTCCATTTGAATGAATTACCAGAAACTCCGAAGTTAAAATATTTATACATTGTAGCTTTTTCCCATTGATCTTCGCTTGCGACAGTATTTGCGTCCGGGTCAAAATAGCCCTGCTCACTTTTATACTGGTTTCCGGCTTGCGTAGTTAAATCAGATCCTCCGCAATTAATGCGTATTGTTTTACCCGTGCCGATTTCAATTATTTCTATACCTTTTATTGAAGCATTACTGGACTTAGACGTTAATTCAATATTAATATAACTATCGGTTGGTGTTATATTGATGCTTGTATCTTTCGCAATATTTTTACCACCCGCTTCGGCAAATACATCATAGTTGGAGAGAAAGGACTGGCTTTCTACATTTACATCGAATAATCTTGAGCCTGCTGAGCTAAAATAAATCTCAGCAAACTTTAGAGTTACTTTGTATTCTTTCCCACTCTCAACAGGTATTGAGTAAGCCAGAAAGCTTCCATACCTTTCCGATTGATATATCTCAGAATCCGCTTTGGCCTGAACAGCAATGCTGGTGTTGTAACTGTTTCCCATGTTAACTGAACCTTCATAAAAATCAAAAGCTATTCCAAAAGGAAATTCGTGTTTTTTCATTCGAACGGATACAGGTCCGGAATAAGGCTGGCCGTTTTTATCAATAATTTTTATTCCAAAGTCACCTTTTCTCAAGGTGTCAATTCTTTCCTGGGCTGTATTATACCAGGTTGCGTATGATTGGGCATTGATTTTTGCCGGGAATATAAAACTTGCGGAAAAAATTACAAAAGAAAAAGATAGTAGTAATAGTGCTTTCATAAATATTCGTTTTGAAACAAATTAAACTATAAATATGGTTTTTTTATCATTAAAAGATAATGACAAATCGTTCTGTTAGGTCAAAGATTTTTACTTTGGGCTATACTTTCGGTAGGCCTAATCTAGTGCTGAATCAAAATATATTGAAGCGGGGGGAGCTAATTAAACGAGGGACTTGAAAGCGATAAAATTATTCTTTTTTGTAAAGATTGCTGAAAAAGCTGAATACATCAGATAAAACGTGCGGGACCATTCCCGGATGATCGGCATCTACTTCTTTGTACTGTACCATAAATCCGTTTTTCTTCATGTAATCAGCCATTTGTCGACTTGATTCAAGAGAGGCCGATTTTAAACCTTCGGAAAT
>DATALJ010000009.1:0-2634 GCA_036261135.1 Bacteroidales bacterium | reverse complement strand
GTGCTATAGCTGTATTGAAGCTCAGATTTTCAACGTCTTCGCTTACCTTTTGAATGGTCTTGTGCAGCATTTTCAATACTTCAGCATCTTCCTGTCCTTCGAAATAGTTTTCGGGAGTACAGAAGAAGCGGCATACGCGGTTCAGAAATCCGTAAACACCTTTCACTCCGGTATCTGTCCATGGTTTGGTGGCTTCGAGCGGGCCCATAAACATTTCGTACAAACGCAATGAGTCGGCGCCGTAGCTTTTAACTACATCGTCGGGATTTACTACATTCTTCAGCGATTTCGACATTTTGGCAACAATTTGCCTCAATTCCTCGCCGGTTTGTGTATGGAAGTATTTGCCATCGCGATCTTCTACAAGGTCGGAGGCTACTTTGGCACCCGATTCGGTTTCGTAAGCAAAGGCCAGGATCATACCCTGGTTGAAAAGCTTTTGGTAGGGCTCTTCGGTAGATACAATACCCAGGTCGAATAATACTTTGTGCCAAAAGCGGCTGTATAACAAGTGTAATACGGCATGTTCTGCGCCACCTACGTAAAGGTCTACAGGCATCCAGTAGTTTTCGAGTTCTTTGGCGAAAGGCTCTTTGTCGTTGGTAGGGTCGATGTACCGAAGGTAGTACCAGCACGAACCTGCCCATTGGGGCATGGTGTTGGTCTCGCGACGACCTTTGCGACCGTTCTTATCGGTTACATAAAGCCAGTCGGTTGCATTGGCAAGAGGTGATTCTCCATCTTCGCCAGGAGCGTATTTTTCGAGGGCGGGTAATTCAAGTGGAAGCTCGGTTTCGTCTATTACGCTGATTTCGCCATCTTCCCAATGAATCACAGGGAATGGTTCTCCCCAATAACGCTGACGGCTAAACAGCCAATCGCGCATTTTATAGTTTACCTTACCTTCACCACGTCCTGTTTTTACAAGCCAGTCGATAACGGTTTGTATCCCTTTGTCCTTGTTCAGGCCATTAATGTTTAATCCGGTGTAATCACTTGCCGAATTGATGTAAGCTCCATCTTCGGTCCAGCATGCATTGCCTTCGAGTACTTGTTTGCGCAATGCTTCGTCGCCCGAAACCGGGTCGAGGATGCAGATTACAGGTATATTGAACTTTTGGGCGAATTCGAAGTCGCGGGTGTCGTGTGCAGGAACGGCCATAATGGCTCCGGTACCATAGCCGGTAAGTACATAATCGGCCACCCAGATAGGTATTTTAGTGCCATTGACAGGGTTAATGGCATAGCGACCAGTAAATACACCGGTTTTATCTTTGGCTAAATCGGTACGGTCAAGATCGGACTTAAGCGCAGCCGATTTAATATAGTTATCTACATTCGACTTTTGATCAGAAGTAGTTATACTTTCAACAAGCGGATGTTCAGGGGCGATAACCATATAAGTTGCTCCAAACAATGTGTCGGGGCGGGTTGTAAATACACGTAGTTTCTGGTTCAAACCATCCACCTCGAAATCGACTTCGGCACCTGTGGATCGGCCAATCCAGTTGCGTTGCATGTCTTTAACGCCTTCGGGCCAGTCTAAACCGTCCAATCCTTTCAGTAACCTTTCGGCATAGAAGGGAATACGGAGCATCCATTGTTTCAGGTTTTTCTTGTTTACAACGTTTCCGCATTTTTCGTGGGTACCATCGGTTAGTACTTCTTCGTTAGAGCAAACAATTTTGCAATGTGGGCAGTACCAAACCTGTGCTGCATCGTAATAGGCAAGGCGTTTGCCATTGGTGTATTCGCGTACAGCCTTGCTTCCTGAAGCTTTAATATCTTCGGGAATTGGTAATTCGCTTATGGGGCGACCTTTCTGGAGTTTTTCGTCGAACCAGGTATTAAACAGGCGAATGAAAATCCATTGTGTCCATTTAAAATATTTAGCATCGGTGGTGTTAATTTCTCTGTCCCAATCGTAGCTTAACCCCAGCATCTTAATCTGACGACGGAAGGTGTCGCAGTTCTTGTTGGTAGTAATAGCCGGATGGGTGCCGGTTTGTATGGCATACTGTTCTGCAGGAAGTCCAAACGCATCCCAACCCATAGGATGAAGCACGTTAAAGCCTTTCATTCGTTTGTAACGGCTCAAGATGTCGGTAGCCGTGTATCCTTCGGGGTGTCCTACATGAAGACCAGCGCCCGACGGGTACGGGAACATGTCGAGGATGTAATATTTAGGTTTCGACGGATCGAAATTTGTTTTAAACGTCTTATTGGTTTCCCAGTAATCCTGCCATTTTTTTTCTATTTCAGAAAAATTATAATCCATGATACAATATATTATATGTACAATTTTGAAATATGAACTGACAAAAGTATAAAAAGAGAAGTAAAATGAGAGAATATAAATTCGGTAAATGAATTTTCTTTTGTTATTTTTGCCGCGAAGCAAACCAATTGACAATGGATAATTGAAAGTTGACAATTGGGAATGCATTGGGTTTGTAAGGCTCAAAGAAAACAAAATTGGCGATTGTCCATTCTCAATTGTCAATTCAACTGGCTCCCTAGTTCAATGGATAGAATTTCAGATTCCGGTTCTGACGATATGGGTTCGAATCCCGTGGGGGTCACCATAAGGGACAAGTCGCTAAAGTTAGCTTCTTGTCCTTTTTTCTTTTATCG
>DATALJ010000249.1:0-21521 GCA_036261135.1 Bacteroidales bacterium | reverse complement strand
TCATGTGTAGAGAACCCATAATGCGAGCGCCTTTTAAAGGTTTGGCTGCTGCATAACGTTTTCTGATTGCCATTAAGCCGGGCATCTCTTTTTCGGCGATATCGATTTCTTTCCGTCCAAAATCGGCTAATTTAATATCGGCAACTTTGTAAGGCAATGTTTCAACTAATACATCCATGTTTTTAATTTATTTAATCAGAATTGAATTTGCAAATTTATGCTATTTTACAATAAATGAAAATAATTTATTGTTTCTTGCTTGTCCGAAACGAGCTGTTTTTTAAGCTGTTCGAGATTGTCGAATTTTATTTCGTCCCGTATTCGTTTATGAAAATAAATGGTAACGTTTTTTTTATAGATATCGCCGGAAAAACCGATAATATGGGCTTCAATTGACATATTTTTCTCTGGCTGGTTAATGGTTGGTTTGAACCCTATATTCAGCATAGCCGGATACTTTAGTTTGTCAATTTCTGCTTCAACTATGTATACCCCTTCTTTTGGCAAGAGCTTGAAATCATGATCAAGTTGGATATTTGCCGTTGGAAATCCAATGTCGCGCCCAATTTTATTGCCATCTACAACACGTCCTGTAATGGAGTAGCTGTAACCCAGAAAACTGTTGGCTGTTTCGATATCTCCAATACCCAGGGCATTTCTGATTTTGGTTGAGCTTACATGCTCATTTTCGATGATTTTGGCATCCAGCTTTTCAACTTCGAACTGATAGCTTTGGGCAAATTTCTGAATTTGCTCGAAATTACCCTCTCTGTCGCGCCCAAAATGGTGGTTGAAGCCTACAACCAGGTGCTTAACATGTAGCTTGTCAATAAGTACATTTTTGATAAACTCTTCGGAAGTTTGCTGCGAAAAAGCTTCAGTAAAGGGAATAATGATCAAATGATCTATTCCCTGTTTTTCAAGCAGCTTTTGTTTCTCTTCGAGTGTGTTGATGAGTTTAATGCTGTTGTCCTGTTTAAGCACAAGGCGCGGGTGTGGCCAAAAGGTAACCACAACCGATTGACCTTTTATTTTCTTGGCTATTTCGAGGATTCGGTTGAGTATCTCTTTGTGTCCCTTATGCACGCCGTCGAATACGCCAATGGTAATGGCAGCATGTTGTGCATCGTAACCTGTATAATCGTAATGAATTTTCAAGGGTTAAAAAATAATTCGCAAAGGTAATAAGAGATGCTAAATAATTGGAAAAAGCGGGAAGACTTTTACGCGAATTTAATCGCTGGAGATAAGTTCGTCCATCTGTCCCAAACTCGGTTCGTTTTCAATAAAATTGAAAGGTGCTTTGATGAACGATTTAAGGTGGATTCCCAGATCAAGCATATCGTCATCTCCTTCCTCATAATACCAGTTGATGACAATGTCGTGTCCATTGGTATACATATCGTCAAGGATTTTCAGTATGTCAAAAACGCATTTTGACGAGGATGTATCGAGGTAATCGAAGCAAAAATTAATTGTTGTTTGGGTTGAGGCGGTATCAGTTTTGTAGGCTTTTACCCAATCGATAACTGGTTTAAATATTTTTTTTGCATCTTCAGGGATAGATCGTCCACTAAATTGGAATAACCCTTTTTCGAGGCTTATAAAAGGCGATTTTGCAGTCTTATTAGCTAAAAATTTTTCCATTTAAAATCCCTGGATTTTACATTTTGTTGAGCCAAATTACTATGAATTTTAAATAAATAAAAATTAAATTATAATTTTTAAAGTGTTGGCAACACGTAAAACACGTTAACAGAAGGTTTGTTTGATATTCATGAAAATTAAATGAATGTTTGGATTTCCTATTTACTTCATTTTATAACGTCTACGAAGACTAATTTTCAGTTAAACAATAATATAGCTAAACAAAAAACCTTGCTCAGGAAAGATTTCCTGAGCAAGGTTTTTATTGGTTTTAAAGAAGAGATTACTTTACAGTGTAGTTGTTGTAAACAATCCTGATTCCTTCGTCTAATTTTGTCTGATACTGCCATCCCAGCTTCGATAGTTTTGAAACATCGAGCAGCTTTTGGAAAGTTCCATCGGGTAAGGATGAGTTCCATACCAGTTTTCCTTCGAACTGAACAATACTTTTTACCAGTTCGGCAAGTTCGCGAATGGTAAGATCGGTTCCAGAACCAATATTGATGTGGGTGTTGCGTATTTCTTTATCACCCGTTGCCGAGATAGCAACCAGGTCCTTAAAATCAACTTTGTTCATAATGAATACGCAGGCAGCAGCCAGGTCGTCGGAAAACAGGAATTCTCTTCTTGGATTACCTGTTCCCCAAAGCGTAACATTTACTGAAGCTCCATCCTTTGTAATACCATATTTAGCAAGTTTTTCAAGAATTTTAGCTTCATCCTGAGCACCATTTACGCCTTCAACAGGATATTTATTGAAGTCCTGGCGGATTGCTTCCCAGTTATTGCTCATTAAAGCTTTACCCAGATGCATTTTGCGTATCAGAGCAGGCAATACATGCGATTTTTCAAGGTCAAAATTGTCGTTATGCCCATAAAGATTGGTAGGCATAACAGAGATATAATTCGTGCCATATTGGATATTGAAGCTTTCGCAAATTTTGATACCTGCAATTTTAGCAATGGCATACGGCTCGTTTGTGTATTCGAGTGGCGAGGTTAACAAATGCTCTTCTTTCATGGGCTGGGGTGCATTTTTCGGATAAATGCAGGAGCTGCCAAGGAATAAAAGTTTCTTAACTCCGCTGAGATAAGCGCCGTGGATAATGTTGTTCTCTATTTGAATATTTTCGTAAATAAAATCGGCCCTATATGTATTGTTGGCCACAATGCCTCCAACCTTTGCAGCCGCCAGAAATACGTATTCGGGCTTTTCCTGCATGAAAAAGTCTTCGGTGGCTTTCTGGTTCCGCAAATCCAGTTCATGCATATTGCGGAAAATAAAATTATGGTAGCCTTCTTTTTGCAGCCTTCTTACCAATGCGCTGCCTACGAGCCCTGTGTGCCCGGCAACGTATATTTTTGCGTCCTTATTCATTTATGTGTTTCTTTAAGCAACTTTTAATAGACGAATACTATTCGAAATAGTTCATTGTTTTGTATCCGCCGTCGCGCAGATATTTTTCTTTTTTCATCAGCTTCACATCGCTTTGAACCATGTCTTTAACCAATGCGGGAAGGTCATATTTAGGTTTCCAGCCCAATTTAGTCTGTGCTTTTGTAGGGTCGCCGATTAAGAGTTCCACTTCGGTAGGACGGAAGTAGCGTTTGTCTACAGCAACAATGGTCTTACCAATTTCTATTTGGTATTCGGGGTTGTTGCATTTTTTAACAATGCCTTTTTCTTCAGCGTCTTTTCCCTGGAACTCAACTTCGATTCCAAGTTCGGCAAACGACATTCTTACAAACTCGCGCACTTCAGTAGTGATACCGGTTGCAATAACATAATCATCGGGGGTATCCTGCTGTAAAATGAGGTACATAGCCTCAATATAATCTTTGGCATGACCCCAGTCGCGCTTTGCAGAAAGATTTCCCAAATAAATTTTTTCCTGCATTCCTAGCGCTATGCGAGCTGCAGCTCGGGTTATCTTACGTGTAACAAACGTTTCGCCTCGTATAGGAGACTCGTGGTTAAATAAAATGCCGTTGCAGGCATACATTTTATAAGCTTCGCGATAGTTTACTGTAATCCAGTATCCATAGAGCTTAGCAACAGCATATGGGCTGCGTGGATAGAACGGGGTTTTTTCGCTCTGTGGAACTTCCTGAACCAATCCATAAAGCTCACTTGTAGAAGCCTGATAAACCCTGGTTTTATTAATAAGCCCAAGAATGCGAACGGCTTCCAGGATACGAAGTGTTCCTAGACCATCGGCATTTGCTGTATATTCCGGTGTTTCGAAGCTAACAAAAACGTGGCTCATCGCAGCAAGGTTGTAAATTTCGTCGGGTTGTACTTCCTGGATAATACGGATCAGGTTCGTGGAATCGGTTAAATCGCCGTAGTGTAATATAAAGTTTTTATTTTCTTCGTGTGGATCCTGGTACAGGTGGTCAATACGGTCGGTATTGAAGAGTGAGCTTCTGCGTTTAAGCCCATGTACTACATAACCTTTTTTTAAAAGAAATTCGGCCAGGTATGCTCCATCTTGCCCTGTAACGCCTGTAATTAATGCTACTTTTTTCATTTTCGTAAATTATTTTTTAACTTAATTGAAGATACAATCTAAAATGAGTTGGGTGAAGGAATTGTTTAGGACAATTTACCTTCACGTTAAATAATTAAAGTGCAAAAGAACGAATTATTTAAAAAAGTTGTACTGTTTTTTTATCAACCGATCGAACATAATGATAGAAATTGTAATTTACTTAATGTAAGGATGGATTTAAAAACAGAAATGAATTCCTGCAACGATTAGGAATAAAAAGGTTAACTTTAGATAATGTTTTTGGTTTTAATCTTATACCATGTTTAATACTTGGTAATTATAACCTGTTCTAATGGAAAAATTGAATATCGTTTTAAATGATCCCTGGCTGGAGCCTTTCGAAAAGATAATTTTTAGTCGCTATCAAAACGCGCATCAAAAAGAAGCGGAGCTTACCAGGGAAAGCGGTTCATTGAAGGAATTTGCATCCGGGTATCTGTATTTTGGTTTACATCGCTCGGCTGATCATTGGTTGATGAGAGAGTGGGCGCCCAATGCCACATCCATATCGGTACGCGGTACTTTTAACGATTGGAAGGATCATCCCGATTATCAATTTAGGAAAATTGGTGAGGGAATTTGGGAATTGATGCTCGATTTGGATAAGATGAAACACGGCGACCTGTACAAGCTGCATATGCGTTGGAAAGGGGGCGAAGGAGACCGGATTCCTGCTTACGCCCGGCGGGTTGTACAGGACGAAAAAACCTTGATATTTAATGCACAAGTATGGAGCCCTGATGGTACCTATAAATGGAAAATAAAGAATTATACACCCCCCAACCGGTCGCCTATTGTTTACGAAGCACATGCCGGAATGGCTACGGAGGAATATCGTGTTGGAACTTATAAGGAATTTACAAAGCATATCATTCCCCGCATTGTTAAGGCTGGTTACAACACTATTCAGCTAATGGCAGTTATGGAACATCCGTATTACGGATCTTTTGGATATCACGTATCAAGTTTTTATGCACCGTCATCGCGTTTTGGAACACCTGAGGACCTGAAAGAGCTTATAGATACTGCGCATAAACATGACATAGTTGTGATTATGGACTTGGTTCATTCCCATGCGGTAAAGAATGAAATGGAAGGACTGAACAGGTATGATGGCTCCAGGTATCAGTTTTTTCATGAAGGAGAACGACGTAACCACCCCGCTTGGGATTCATTATGCTTCAATTACGGCAAGAGTGAAGTTGTCCACTTTTTGTTATCCAATTGTAAATATTGGCTTGATGAATTTCATTTTGATGGGTTCCGGTTTGATGGTGTAACCAGCATGCTCTATTTCGATCATGGACTATCCAAAGATTTTACCGAGTACAAGATGTACTATGATGGCAATCAGGATATCGATGCTATTACATACCTTGTGTTGGCTAACAAATTAATACATCAGGTTAAACCAGAAGCCATAACAGTTGCCGAAGAAATGAGCGGAATGCCAGGAACCGCAGCTCCTATAGAAGATGGCGGTTTAGGATTCGATTATCGCCTGGCCATGGGAACTCCGGATTATTGGATTAAGATTATCAAGGAAGTGCCTGACGAGAAGTGGGATGTTGGTAGCATATTTTATGAATTGACCAGGAAACGGCATGACGAAAAGACTATCGGCTATACCGAGTCGCATGACCAGGCTTTGGTTGGCGATAAAACAATAGTTTTCAGGCTAATGGATAAGGAGATTTATTTCAATATGCAGAAAAATAAATCGAACCTGATTGTAGACAGAGCTATTGCCTTGCACAAGCTCATACGCCTGGTAACCATTACAACAGCAGGCAATGGATACCTGAATTTCATGGGAAATGAATTTGGACACCCTGAATGGATTGACTTCCCGAGAGCCGGAAATAATTGGTCCTACCATTATTGTCGCAGGCAATGGAGTCTTGCCGATTCACCCGACCTTAAATACCAGTATCTTGGAAATTTCGATAAAAATATGCTTGAGCTTATTAAGGAATACCGGATATTGGAGCATCCCGACTTATGCCTTATGCATGAAAATAAGGATGGTCAGGTGTTAGCATTCAAAAGAGGCGAGTTGATTTTTGTATTTAACTTCAATCCCGATCATTCCTACGAAAATTATGGAATACAGGTTCAGCCTGGTAAATATAACATTGTTCTTGATACGGATTCTGTGCTGTTTGGCGGCAGCGGAAATGTGGATGAATCTATGGTTTATTATACCACTTCGTTCGACGACTCGAAGTTAATGTACAATAATTATCTTAAAATGTATATTCCGGCACGAACCGGCTTGGTATTTAAGAAAATACCTTCTAAAACGGTTTATGAGCTTTGAAATGTCCTGAAAAGTTATGGTAAATCGGATTGCCATTTTTGGCAAAGGCCGGAATCCATTGTGCTTGTAGCAACGGATTCCAGCCTTTGCCGAAATGTCAGAACCGTCAGAGAAATTTTTAAACCCACTTAATTAGGTTGAAATCCTGCCTGTGTGGTAATTCTGCGTTCTTTGGGAAAATGCGGATGCCAAAGTCGAAAGCGCCAGTTTTTGTAGGCACAACATCAACAGAATATGTCGCAATATTTCCCTCCAGATGAGTTAGTTTAAATTCTTGAGAATAAACAAATTTCACACTGTTGGTTGGCAATATAATTTCAACCACTATAATCTCAACGCCCAAATCTTCGGGCGATAATTCGTTAAGATCCAGCACTACTTCTCCAATATATTTTTTACCGAGAATAATGTGTTCTTTGGAAACGTCGGGTGACTTGACAGACATGATTTCTATACTTTCCCAGCTTCGGAATACCTTTTTCTTCCACGCCGATAAGTCTTTCGTTAGCTCGTAGTCGTTCGCTTTGAGCTTGTTTACCCTGTCGTAGAGTTTTCCGTAGAATTTACTTCTATAATCGCGCAACATCCGGGCGGTGGTATAGTTGGATGCCACTTTGGATATGGAGTTTTTAATATACTTGACCCATCCGGTAGGGATATCATCATCGTCGCGGAAATAGAAGAGTGGTGCGATTTCATTTTCGAGGTAGCTGTAAATAAGCTCAGAATCCAGCTCATCCTGAAAGTCGTTGTTTTCGTATGTGGCTTCTTCGGGCAATGCCCATCCAGCCTCAGGATAATAACCCTCTGCCCACCAGCCATCGAGCACGCTAAAATGCAGTACGCCATTCATAACAGCCTTTTCGCCACTGGTACCTGATGCCTCCAGCGGTCGGGTCGGCGTATTCAACCATATATCTACGCCTTGTACCATATGGCGCGCCAGTTCCATGTCGTAGTTCTGAATAAATGTAATCTTACCAATGAATTCAGGACGATGGGATATTTCGATAATCATCTTTATGAGATCTTGCCCTGCTTTGTCTGCCGGGTGGGCTTTCCCAGCAAATAAAAATTGAATAGGCATTCCTGGGTTGTTTACAATACGCGAAAGTCTATCCAGATCTTTAAATAAGAGGTGGGCACGTTTGTAAGTGGCAAATCGCCTTGCAAAGCCAATTGTTAATGTGTACTTATTAAGTTTGTCGGTTATTTCAACGATATTTTTCGGATTTTCATATCGTTTAATCGACGACTCTTTCATCTTATCCTTAATATAGTCTATAAGCTTACGTCTCTGATTATTCCTTATTTTCCATATTTCTTTGTCGGGAATATCATAGATTTTATCCCAGGTAGCTGAATCGAGCTGTTTTCTTAGAAAATCTTTGTCCAGATGTGTTTCGTATAGCTGGCGCCATTCTTTGGCGGTCCATGTTGGGTAATGCACGCCGTTTGTAACATAATCGATATGTAGTTCGTCAGGAATGTAGCCAGGCCACATCGATCCGAACATCTTTTTGCTTACTTTCCCATGCAAACGGCTTACGCCATTTATTTCCTGAGATATATTGGCTGCAAGAACACTCATAGAGAACTTTTCGTGCGGATCGTATGCGTTAACCTTTCCTAATCCTATAAATTGGGTCCATGATATGTTCAAACGATCTGGATAATGCGCCATGTACATGCGCACGATGTTTTCGTCGAAGGCATCGTGACCAGCTGGGACCGGAGTATGTGTTGTAAACAGCGTGGATGCACGCACAATTTCGAGAGCTTCAGGGAATGTCAGATTTTTCAGGTTTATATAATTGTGAAGCCGCTCAAGACCGATAAATGCGGCATGCCCTTCGTTGCAATGGAACAGATCGGCCTCAATTCCAAGCTTTGAAAGTAATCGGATTCCTCCAACACCCAGTAATAATTCCTGCTTGAACCGGTTTTCCCAATCGCCTCCGTAAAGATTGTGGGTAATACTGCGGTCCTGTGGCGAATTGTCTTCAAAATCAGTATCCAGCAGGTATAAATCAATACGTCCTACTTCAACTTTCCAGATACGGGCTTTTAATGTGCGCCCAGGCATTACAATACCGATTGTTTCCCAGTTTCCGTCGGCATCGCGAATAGGCGTAGTGGGTATTTTGGAGTAATCCTGTGGCTCCGATATTGCCATCTGGTCACCATTCACCGAAATTACCTGGCGAAAATAGCCGTACCGGTAAAGCAAACCAATACCTACCATTTTTACATTGGCATCGGATGCTTCTTTTAAATAATCGCCTGCCAGAATGCCAAGCCCGCCTGAGTATATTTTTAGTGAGCTGTGCAGCCCAAACTCCATGCTGAAGTAAGCGATCATTGGATCTGGCTGCTGTGCCTTTTCGCTCATGTAATTCTGGAAATTCTGGTAAACTTTTTCCATGCGTTCAAGGAATTGTTTATCCGATTCGAGCTTGAGGAAACGGTTGTAGGAAATCATTTCCAGGAAGACAATGGGGTTTTTCTCGCTTTCGTTCCAGAGTGTAGGGTCGATGGATTCAAAAAGGTCCCAGGCCTCACAGTTCCATGACCACCATAAATTCTTCGATAGAATTTCGAGAGCAGCCAGTCGTTCAGGAATATATTTTTCAACAAACAAACGTTTCCACTTGGGTTCAGTAATGAGCTGGTATTTATCTACATGTGGTATTTGCTCCATTACTTCCTGTTCAATAATCAGGCCGGAACGTTCGGACGCCTTTTGCATGGCCATTTCGAAGGCCTCGTAGTAATAATGGATAAAGTTTTTCCACAGTGCTATCTGCGAGAGCTCATAAGCCTTTGCTCTATAAGTATTAAGCTCTGTACGGCTCATTTGGCTGAATTCAAACACCTTTTTGGCAATTTCCTTGATTACTGCCACGTCATTATTATCGGTACGGTCTATTACAGTAATGGCATCTTTGGGAGCATACTTGTCTTCCTGAACCCACAGCCCGAAACCTGCCAGCGTAGTAGTTATTGTTGGAACGCTAAAGGCGAGGCTTTCCAATGGTGTATACCCCCAAGGTTCGTAATAGGAGGGGAAAATGGAAAGGTCTAAGCCTATAAGTACCTGGTAATAATGTA
This sequence comes from Bacteroidales bacterium, assembly GCA_036261135.1. Taxonomy (GTDB): domain Bacteria; phylum Bacteroidota; class Bacteroidia; order Bacteroidales; family JAAUTT01; genus JAAUTT01. The sequence goes on along the minus strand of DATALJ010000249.1, from coordinate 11,891 downwards.
AGTTGAATATACCATCGTTCCCGTTGAGGTAGCAAGGCACAAAGAACATTTTAACCTTCTGCTCCGTAGAATTGTCGATACCTACCTCGTGTATTCGTTTTATAATCGGGTCGAATTCTACATCGTGCAAGTTATGGGTTAATACTTTGCCGTTTTGGTTTGTACAATCGGCACCGGCCAGTATGTTTGCAAGGTCTTTCCTTGGCCCATAATGGTTTGCAGGAATAAAAATGAAGGCCAGTATATCCTTGGTTACTTCCTTGTTTTTATTTAGTTCACCCAGCGACTCGATAAACAGGTCTATTCCTTTGTTCTTAAATTCGTATCGTCCGCCAATTCCCACTAAAAGTGTGTCGTCGGGGTAAGTCTTATTTGTTAATGCTCCTGCAATATCAATCAGTTTCTTACGTGCAGTAGCGCGCTGGTTGTTGAATTCTTCGCCTTTAGGAACGAATGAATCTTCGAATCCATTGGGCGTAACAAGGTCCACAGGTTTCCCGTGGAAGTGAGCACACTCTTTTGAAGTGATCTCGCTTACTGTAGCATAGGCATCGCACTCAATGGCCGAAAGCTTTTCGAGCGATTGTTTAGCAATTACATTGAATTCGGCAGCAGCCAAATCGCTACTATATTGCGTGAGCTTACTATACAAGGGAAGTAGATTGCCTGCTATAGATCGTCCCAATACTGTTGCGTGAGTTGTGAATACGGTAGCAATCTGGGGCATATAGTGCTTAAGATACAGAACTCCTGTACCTGTCATCCATTCGTGGAACTGGGCTACTACTTTGCTATGTATGCTTAAATGAAACCGGGTAAAGCTTTCAATAACTTTACCGGCTGCATATCCGAATAATGCCGGTTCAACATAATCCCATTGTCCCGAAAGGGAATCAAGCCTGTAAGTTTCCCAGAATTTTTTGAAGATATTGTCTTTCTGGGGCACAAATTTCATGAAATCTACAATGATGACAATTGGGTTTCCCGCAATATTCCAGCGTCCAATGCGGATGCCCAGCCCTTCTTCGGCAGCCCGGCTTCTCCATGATTTAAAGAGTTGCTGGTCTTCCTGGAATTCAGGGTTCTGGGTTGTATCGCGCCATACATCGGGCCCGATAAGTATGTAATTGTTGTTTAATTTTTCCGTCAGGGTAAATGCTTTGGTTGAAATGACGGTATGTATACCGCCAACCTTATTACATACTTCCCAGCTTGTCTCAAATAAAAAATCAGGACTCTCTACGACTTTATTAATCATATGCTTTTCTTTTCGTAATACTAAATAATGCGACTTAATGATTCAATAACCAGGCTATTAACGACTACATCACTTTAATCAGTTCGTTTTTTTTTTCACTTGTTTTTTTTGTTGTGGTTGTTGCTTTTGTCTTTTTTGTTTGTGTAGTTTTCGGCTTTGCGTTTTTTGCCGTTTTTGTTTCAGCGGGCTTTTGGAGCTTGCTTAACTGGACTTCATACTGGGCAATAATCTGATCTTTTTCATCCAGCAGTTTCATCAGGTTCTGGGTTTGATCGTCGGTTGTGTTATTAACCGCCGTTTTTTGTTTAACACGCAAGGCGAAGTCCGACAAAACATTCATGTAATTAATAAATGCATCGTATGGCGATTCGAAGGGGTTAACGTATGCATAGGTTGGCCTGTCGGAGAAGAATTTTGTAGACATATAATGGAAGTGATCCGATGTTTGCAGGTATTTCCAATCGGTAAGAATTCTTCTGTCCTGACATTGGTCTATTTGCTCTTTCAACTGATACAATTTATGAAACGCTTCTTTTTGAAGATCGTTGCCAAGCCATGCTGTAATATCCCGTTCTTCATCGGCCCAGGATATGGGATTTGGAACCGATACGGCTGCTACAGGTTGTAAATTCTTAATTACTTCCGAGGGTGTTGAGAAAGTATAATTGGTGCTTTTCAGAACCGTTCCGGGAAGGTGCTTTAGAAATTCAAAAATGCCCGATTCTTCGGGTTGACGGCCACCAAAGGTTTCATAATCGACAAAGATGTTGATATTTTCTTCCCTTGAATCGACGTGATTAAGCCAATAGGCAAATTTTTCAGTGGTTAGAGGGAATTCATTCCATGCACGGTTTGAAAAACGGAAGGATAGATCATCGCTAAGCTTGAAATTGCGCAATAGTAATTTGAGACGAGGGTTTACAGCGCTACAATACAAGTAGTTTGGGCTTTTCCAGCCAAGAATTTGTTTGGCACCTTCGGTTATTGTTCCTTCAAATCCCATGTCCACAATTTGATTGGCGAGATCGTCCGAATAAATGAGCTCAGTATTCTTGAAAATAGTGGGGGTTTGATTGAAATACTTCTGTATTTTCAACCGATGTGCGGCAACCTGTTTTTCAAATTCGTCCCGGTGGATGAGTGAGGCCAGCGAATGAGCATCGGGTTCCGAAAGAAACTCAACGTTTCCGGTTTTTGAAAGTTGCTTAAGGCTTTCGAGTACTTGTGGCGCGTATAATTCGAACTGATTAATGGCTGTGCCTGATATGGAAAACGTAACTTTAAAGTTTTCTTTATATTCTTTTATCAGGTGGCCAAGAATTTTGTTAGCCTTTAGGTACGAACGCTGTGTAACCCGTTGAAGTATTGAATCGTTGGAGTAATCGTCGTAATAATAGTCGTCGTTACCAATATCGAAGAAACGGTAACGTTTTAGCCGGAAAGGTTGGTGAATCTGAAAATACAAACAAATAGTTCTCATACGTAAAAATCATTAATCATTGTCAATTTAAAACCGATTCATATACCTCTTTTACTTTGAGGGCAGAGTTTTCCCATTTTAATCCTTCCACTTCGCTTTTGCCAAGGTTGGTGAAGGTGGTGTATAACGATGGGTAATTGAGTATTCCATATATAGCATCGGCCATGGCTTCTATATCCCAGAAATCTACTTTAACAGCATGATGCAGGATTTCTGCAACTCCCGACTGGTGGGATATGATAACAGGTACATTAGATTGCATGGCTTCGAGCGGGGTAATCCCGAAGGGCTCCGATACGGATGGCATTACATATACATCGCTCATGTAGTACATGCGGTATACATCTTCGCCTCCCAGGAATCCGGTGAAATGAAACCGGTCAGTAATTCCCAGTTTGGCGGCTCTGGCTATCATTTTATTCAGCATGTCTCCACTTCCTGCCATCACGAATCGTACATTCTTCATTTTCTGAAGCACTTTGTGAGCTACCTCAATAAAGTATTCGGGGCCTTTTTGCATTGTGATGCGCCCCAGAAATGTTACAATTTTTTCGTCAAAAGGTTTGTTAACATTAAGGTTTTCTTTTTCGACAATAGGTTCAACGGCATTATAAACGGTAAATACCTTGGATGGATCGATTCCGTATTTTTCAATTACAATCTTCCGCGTTAGGTTACTCACTGTAATAATGCGGTCTGCTGCTATCATTCCGGCTTTTTCGATTTCGTAAACTGCGGGGTTAACGTTTCCACCGCTCCGGTCGAAGTCGGTTGCATGCACGTGGATTACCAGCGGCTTGCCTGATACCGATTTTGCTGCCATGCCCGCAGGGTATGTAAGCCAATCATGAGCATGAATAATATCAAAATCGAGCTCTCCTCCAAGTACGGAGGCTACAACAGAGTAATTGGCTATTTCGTGGAATAACTTTGGCCCGTAACCTCCTGAGAATTCTATTAATCCCTCTGCATTGGTTCTGATTTTGCTTTCTAATCCGGCTAAATTCATGGTAATTTCGCCTTCTTTTTCTTCATACTGTTCGGGCGAAAGGTAGGGTATAAGTCTGACGCCGACTTCCAGGAGATTCATTTTCTTAAGAAAGCCTTGGGTTTTGATATTTTTACTCGATACAGGGATTCTGTTAGCTCCGATAAGTCTAACCGAGTCATTCTGCTCGTCACCGTGTGCTTTAGGTACAACAAAAATAACATCCAGGTTTTGAATTTTCGATAACCCCTTTGTTAGTCCGTAGCACGCTGTGCCCAAACCACCTGAGATGTGGGGCGGAAACTCCCATCCAAACATTAACACCTTCATGGCCTTTTCGTATTATGGTTTTCAATCATTTTAAACATTTGAAGCAGAGCAGCAACGCTCCAGGCTTGGGATATAGCTCCCTTTGGGTGGTGTGGCGGGTCGCCGTTGTATATTTCCGAAATGGTACCAATTCCGTGGTTTGTCATTTCTTCTTCAAAGTTGTCGAGTATCTTTTTTATGTGAGAGACGCCTGCTTGTTTATGAATCTTCAGATATCCCCTGGCATAGTGCTCGAGCAACCATGGCCACACTGTTCCCTGATGATAAGCGCTGTCTCTTTCTTCCTGAGAGCCTTCGTATATCCCCTTGTAGCTTATATTCTTTGGAGACAAGGTACGTAGTCCCCTTGGGGTTAGTAGTTCACTCTGGACAACATCAAGAATCGATTTGTTCATTTCTGGAGTTAATATTTCATAATTGAGCGCGGTAGCTATTACCATATTCGGGCGAACCGAGAACTCTGCCTGCTCCTCATTTACATAATCGGCCAGGTAACCTTTGTCTTCGTTCCAAAAGGTTTCAATGAAGGATGTTTGAATGATTTGCGGCATGTCTTTCCATTGCGCAATGAATTTTTTGTCTCCGGCATCTTTGGCCAAGTCAAGGCAGAAGCGGATAGCATTATACCAGAGCGCGTTTATTTCTACAGGCATGCCCTTGCGTGGTGTTATAGGAACTCCATGCACTACAGCATCCATCCATGTAAGCGATTTTCCTTCTGCTCCTGCGTATATCAGCCCATTTTCCTGCATTTTAATATTGAAGGTTGTTCCATTCCTGTAACTATCCAGAATGTCTCTCATGGATTTGCCATATTTTTCCCATACGGTAGTCAGACTCTCGTTAGTGTAGTCTATATACTGCTGAATGGCCCAGAAAAACCATAGCGGCGCATCAACCGAATTAAAGGCAGGGCTTTTTTCGCTGCCCATATTGGGGAACAGGCCTCCCTTCATTCGAGCGATCATTGTGTCTACAACTTCGGTAAAGCTTTGCACATCGCCAAGGGCAAGTGTCAGGCCCGGAAGAGATATAAAGGTGTCGCGTCCCCAGGTTCCGAACCAGGGGTAGCCTGCGAGTATTTCAGTTTTTTTGTTTCTTCTTACAAAGAACTGATCGGCAGCATTTACAAGACAATTGTAAAAATTGTCGCGCGGGTTCCTGTTTTTTAAAGAGCCTTCGAAATTGTCTTTAAAGGTTCTTGAATCTTTTTCTTTAAGTGCGGCCGAAAAAATGATGCTTTCTCCTTTCGCAATGCTGGTTTCGAAGTATCCAGGAACGTACAGGTCTTCTTTATAGTCGTATCCTCTTTCGTATTCCTGCATGTATTCTATATTGTAATACCAATCGGGTACCTGCACGAAATCTACTTCCTTCGAAAATTGCATATATAAACTGGGGAATCCGGCATACATTTTTGATTTAATACCGTTTTCGACCTTTGTTACACGGGTATTGGCCGCCATGTTAGCATGGGTTAATTCGTGAATATTCCGAAATGCAAGGAACGGTCGGAAACGCAACGTTGTGGGCGAATGTGCATCTTCGAGTGTATACTTGATGAGTATTTGCTCTTCCTTATCTGCCAGAAGGCTTTCCCTCTTGAGTATTACTCCTCCAACACGGAAGATCGTTGTTGCAACATAGTCCGCTTCAAAGCTTTGAACGTATTTGTGTCCTTTTGGATAGTAACTGTCATCCTTAAACTTATGAATACCAAGGTTGAATTCGCTATCATGCTGAATAACTGTTTCGTCCAGGCTTGATAGGAATACAAATCGTTCGTCGTTGAACTTTTCGACAGGACAAATCAGTAATCCATGATATTTACGGGTATTACACCCAATAATAGAAGTACACGCATAGGAACCCGCACGGTTCGATCTAAGAATTTCGCGGTTCAACGAATATTCCAGATTAATCAATTGGTTCGTATCAAATTTTAAATATGCCATGGTTAACAGTAAGATTTTTAATGATTAACAACGATTGCCTTGAAAAGTTCTCCTTATTTTTTATAGCACGTACTAATTTAACAAATAATAGGATAAAACACAATCTATTTTCTTTAAAGAAATGTTAAGAATTTAAATTATTTATGGGGTGTAAATGCTTAATTTATTATGATTTGATTTAATTAACCCGCACAACGAATGCGCTGGAAGTGCAATAATGTAGTAGATAAGATTTTAATTGAATCTGATAGAAGTAATTTGTGGTTTAAATTTTAGTATATTCGCGTCTTTAAAAGGATAATTGATCCTGTTACTCTGTACGATAAACCGGATTCAATTCCATATGAATGAACCCAAGGGAGAACCTTAAAATTATTTTGAATGAAAAAGTTATATATTTTACTCCTGCTAACTTTAATTGTTGTGTCATGCAACAACCAGAACGGATCGAAAATTGTAATCAAGGGCGAGCTGACAAACGCTAACGGTTCAAAGATTTATCTTAAAGAATTGACTGTGAAAGGCGATGGACACACCGATACCCTTGAGCTAAGTAAATCCGGTAAGTTCAAATTTGCCAAAAACATTAAATACCCCACTTTTTATTCATTGTGGGTAGATAGCGGAAAACCCATTGCTTTGGTAGTTCTTCCGAAAGAAAGAATTAAGATTGAAGGAGCTGCAGATAGTCTTTCTCAATCCTATCGCGTGGAAGGTTCGGAAGAATCTTCGAGAGCCCAGGTATTAAACAGGATGCTGGATTATACTATTGGTAAACTGGATTCACTGAACAGGGTTTATCGAATGTTTGTAGAGACTAAAAATCCTAATATAAGCCTGATTGAACAAACGTTAACCAACAATTATAACAATTTTGTGGATGAGCATCGCAACTTCACCCGGATGTTTATCGAGAAGGATTATAGTTCTTTTACCAATATAATGGCCTTGTATCAACAAATTAATACAAACACATTCGTATTGTATAAACCGGAGGATTTAGCCTTATTTGATAAGGTATATAATGCGCTTCGAAAGAAATACCCCACTTCGCCGTATATCCAAGTGTTGAGTGACAATATTTCCAAGATGAAAGGCGAGGAAGAGAATCAGAAGGTAAGGGAAATGATTGCAAACTTAGGCTCGAAGGCGCCCGAAATTGCTTTGCCTTCACCAAAAGGAGATACCATCCGTTTGTCGTCTTTCCAGGGTAAATATGTGCTGGTTGATTTCTGGGCCTCATGGTGTCCTCCATGCCGCAAGGATAATCCTGATCTGGTAGCCATTTACAAGCAATTCAAGGCCAAAGGCTTTGAAATATTTCAGGTTTCTCTTGATAAGACCCGCGATGCATGGATTACCGCCATTCGCGAAGATGGCTGTATTTGGCCTAATGTCTCGGATTTACAATATTGGAATTCTTCGGCAGCCAAAACTTACAATGTTGATGCTATTCCTGCCAGCTTCCTTTTGGATAAAGACGGAACTATTATGGCCCGCAACCTTCGTGGAGAAGAGCTTTATAACCGGTTGGTTCAGCTTCTTGGCCAATAAAATTTTCCTTGCGTGCATAATATAAACTTGCCAGCCGATAAAAAGGTTTATTTTGCCTCAGATTTGCATCTGGGGCTTTATCCTTATGATAAAAGCGCACAACGCGAAAAGCGAATTGTACAATGGTTCGATGAGATTAAAAGCTCAACGGGAGCGTTATTCCTTGTAGGCGACATTTTCGATTTTTGGTACGAGTATAAAAAGGTTGTTTCAAAAGGCTTTGTACGATTCCTTGGAAAACTCTGCGAATTTACCGACGCAGGAATTCCGGTGTATGTATTCACCGGAAATCATGATGTGTGGATGTTTAATTACCTTCAGGCTGAGGTTGGAGCTACTGTCTTTTATAAACCAGAGGAATTCAGAATAAACAATACCTTGTTTTATGTAGGCCATGGCGATGGCGTTGGACCTGGCGATGCGAGTTATAAGTTTCTTAAAAGTATTTTTACTAGCAAGGTTTGCCAATTCCTTTTTTCGAGGCTCCATCCCAATTTTGCTTATGCATTAGGGCAAACATGGAGCAAGCACAGCAGGTATTCCAAAGGAATTGCCGATACATTCCATGGAATGGATAAGGAATACAATATCTTATTCGCAAAGGAAATGTTGAAAGCGAAGCAGGTCGACTATTTTGTTTTTGGGCATCGTCATATCCCAATGAACATAAGGCTTACTGAAAAATCAAAATTATTTAATCTGGGAGAATGGATTTTCTCTATGACCTATGGCGTTTTTGATGGTAATGACTTTGTACTGAAGTCCTACCGGGACGATGATGAATGGAAAGCGAATTATATTCAATTATAAAAAAATGCCGGGCTTAAAACCCGGCATTTTTGTTATCTAGCAGTTCATTATATTAATTAATTTCCTTCTTAATACGTGTATTGTAGAAAGAACGGTATACGAAAACGAATGCAATAGCCAGTAAAACCAAACCAATAATCTTGGTATGATCGTAACTGTTCGAAGCGTCAGAAGCCAGTTTCATTTTTACTGCAATTTCTACAGCGAGCATTCCAAATAAGGTAGAGAACTTAATAATCGGGTTTAATGCTACCGAAGTTGTGTCTTTAAATGGATCGCCAACAGTATCGCCAACTACAGTTGCTTCATGAAGTGGTGTATTCTTTTCTTTCAAATCTACTTCAACCAGTTTCTTAGCATTATCCCAAGCTCCACCGGCATTAGCCATGTAAATAGCCTGAAATAACCCGAATACAGCAATCGAAATAAGGTACGACACAAAGAAATTGGGGTTTAAGAATGCAAAAGCAAGCGTAATAGACATTAATGCAATGAATATGTTCCACATTCCTTTTTGTGCGTATTTGGTACAAATTTTAACCACAGCTTTTGAATCTTCAATGTCAGCTTCCTGTTTGTCGAGCTTGAAATTTCTTTTGATGTATTCAACGGCCTGGTAGGCACCTGTTGTAACAGCCTGTATAGAAGCGCCGCTAAACCAGTAAACTACAGCACCACCGCAAATAAATCCAATGATTACGGGAGATTCAGTAAGTTCCAGTTCCATCAATCCTAATTTTTTCAGAAGAAGAATAATGGAGAAAATCATGGTAGTTGCTCCGATTACCGCTGTACTAATAAGAACAGGTTTGGCAGTGGCTTTAAATGTATTTCCGGCCGAGTCATTGGCTTCAAGGTAATATTTACCTTTTTCGAAATCAGGCTCGAAACCGAAATCACGTTTAATTTCTTCTTTGATTCCAGGAATTTTTTCTGTTTGAGCAAGTTCGAATACGCTTTGTGCATTATCGGTAACCGGACCATAGCTGTCTACCGCAATATTTACAGGGCCCATACAAAGTAACCCGAATGCAACCAAACCAAAGGCAAAGATGGAAGGATAAGCAATGAAATCGCCCAGGCCAAGCTTGCTTACGAAATAAGCAACAGTCATAAGAGCTACTAAAAGCATGCCTTTCCAGAAAGCACTAAAGTTACCGGCAACAATACCCGAAAGTATGGTTAAAGAAGCGCCGCCTTCGCGCGATGCAGTAACAATTTCGTTTACATGTTTAGATTTTGAGCTCGTAAAGATTTTGGTAAATTCTGGAATTAATACAGCTGCTAATGTTCCGCAACTAATAATTGAAGCCAGTTTCCACCACAGTGTAGTGTTTGCTACGCCATCAACATGCAGATTGCCAATTAAGAGGTAGCTCATAATAAACGAAGTAGCGATACAAAGAATAGAAGAAATCCAAATAAGTCGTGTGAGCGGCTCTTCGAAGTCGAATTCGGTTTTTTTGCCGTATTTAACTGTACTTATTGATTGATTGATCTTAAACGATACAGCAGACATAAAGTCCATGATAAAACGCATGGCAAATATCCATACAATCAAGGATGCCTGGATCATTGGGTCTTTAATAGCAAGCGTAATGAATGAGATAAGCGCTACACCGGTTACGCCATAAGTTTCGAAACCATCAGCAGTAGGACCAACGCTGTCGCCGGCATTGTCACCCGTACAGTCGGCAATTACGCCAGGATTGCGAGGGTCATCTTCTTTTACTTTGAAGACAATCTTCATTAAGTCGGATCCGATATCGGCTATTTTTGTAAAAATACCGCCGGCAATGCGTAATGCACTTGCTCCGAGCGATTCGCCTATGGCAAAACCAAGAAAACAGTAACCAACAATTTCGCGGGGAACAAATAAAAGGATGATGATCATCATAATAAGCTCAAGGCTTATAAGGAATAAGCCGATACTCATACCAGCACGCAACGGAATGGAAACTACATCCCAAGGGCGTGTACGTAGAGATGCAAATGCTGTACGTGCATTAGCGTAAGTGTTTACCCTGATTCCGTACCATGCTACTGCATACGACCCAACCATACCAACAATTGCAAATAAAAGTACCAGAAGAACTACGCTGATACCTGCACCTGCCAAGGCATAGAAATAATAAGCCATTGCCAGGCCTATCACAGCAAATAAATATACAAGAAATTTGCCCTGCTGTATCAAATATGTACGGCAAGTCTCAAAAATAATAGCGGCAACATCGAGCATTGATTTGTGTGCCGGTAATTTTTTAATTGAACTAAAAAGATTAAGGCTTACAGAAAGTGTAAAAACGATTACGATGGATCCAATTAACAAAAGATGCCATCCGTCCAATCCAAAATTCTCAAAATACCCCTGATGCAAATCCGGAATTGCAAGATCTGCTTCACTCGCAAATGTGCTTGCTGTTACCAGAAGAAGACCCAATAAACTAAAAAGCTTTTTCATTTTATAAGTTGATTAATAATCAAAGTGTTAATAAATGTAAATAAAAGAAACCACCGTTTGGGTTATCGTTTTTATATCTAACATTTAGTAAATACCTGTTTATTAGTACTTTATGTGTTATGGATACAAAAAAATTTCCCGGGTGCAAAAATAGAAATTACTTTAAATAAAATGAGGATTGCTAATTTTTTTTAAGAATAATTGAAGCTCTACTTTATGATTAAAAGTAATTCCACTTTTTTGATTAATGTAATTAATTTTAAAAGAAGCTTTTAGTGTTTTTTTTAAGAAAAAATGGAGAGAAGCCTTGAAGGTAGAGGGCGAAGGATGGATCGCTATTTAAATTTAGACAAAATAAAAACGAGGGTGTTTCAAAGTTAAAACACCCTCGTTTGTTTGTAAAGGTTTCTTCAGTATTTATACCTGAATGTTGTTACATCAAAGCATAGGCAACAGTTACACCCGCCATTACGATAGAAACCATGCTCATTAGCTTGATAAGGATGTTCAAGCTGGGGCCAGATGTGTCTTTGAAAGGATCACCCACCGTATCGCCAGTTACAGCAGCCTTATGGCAGTCCGAACCTTTACCTCCTAAGTTGCCTTCTTCAATAAATTTCTTGGCGTTGTCCCATGCTCCACCAGAGTTTGCCATGAAGATAGCCAGGATGAAACCCGTAGATGTGCCTCCCAGCAAAAGACCCATTACTCCTGAAACACCGAATATTAAACCGGTAGCAATCGGAATAATGATTGCCAGGAGTGAGGGGAATAACATTTCCCGCTGAGCACCTTTGGTAGAAATGGCAACGCATTTAGCGTAATCTGGTTCAGCTTTTCCTTCCAATATGCCAACAATTTCGCGGAATTGGCGACGAACCTCTTCTACCATGCTTTGAGCAGCGCGACCTACAGCATTCATTGTTAAGCCGCAGAACAGGAAAGCGGCCATTGATCCGATAAATGCTCCTACCAGAATACGCGGATTCATTAAATCGGCTTTGAAATATTCCATCATGTCTGTTATAGACGCTTTGTGTATTTCTACATTTGTC
>DATALJ010000228.1:0-1770 GCA_036261135.1 Bacteroidales bacterium | reverse complement strand
ATACTCGGTAGGAGAGTGTTCGTAAACAAGGTAGCTTGGAGCGTTTTCGGTTTTCTTGGGTCTAAGGATAGCAAAAATATTGCCTGCCTTAATCTTTCTGAAGTCGAATATTCCTTTTGCAGCCTTTTCTATCTTGGTAATGATTTGGGCAGGTAATTTGGAGTTTTCGAGAATATCGCCAAGGAAGGCATTTTTCTGTATTTTACCTTTTGTAATTACGAATGAATCAGCTGGAAGTCCGTATGCCAGTTTTATATCCGGATTAACCGATAAGGAATCCCTGATTGTCATGTTCTGGTTAACTGTTGATCTGTTTTTGGCATTAAACAGGAATGGAATAGCAATAAGTATGACGATGAGTAATATAAACAGGCTGTATACTCTTTTCATTCGTTTCATAGTTCTTTAGTTTTTTATTACGTCGAATCCTTTCCCGTATACCCCCATTACACTACCCATTGAAATGAATGCCTGAGGGTCTTCTTGTTTGATTATTCGAAGCAAATGGGACGATTCGTTTTTACGTACTAATATTAATAATACTTTCGTTGGTTCTTTGGAATACCAGCCCTGTCCGTCGATGAGCGTAACCCCTCTGTTCAGTTCAGCGCTGAGGCGACTTGCAATTTGCTCATAATTTCTCGAAAAAACAAATACCTGAAATGACTGGCTGGCTCCGGAGAGCACAAAGTCAATGGTATAGGTGGTTATAATCAGGGCTACTATACCATATACAACCATCTCAATTGATCGAAAAAGAATAAACGATGAAGATATGATCAATACATCGCAATACAATATGAGCCTGCCAGGACTAATGTTTTTGTATTTATTGATCATCATGGCTATAATGTCTGTTCCTCCGGTGCTGCCTCCCTCGGTAAAAACAATGCCAATGCCAATACCTGCCAATATACCTCCAATTATGGATGACATAAACTGGTCGTTTACTATGGGATTGTGGATGAGCGATTGCGAAATCTGAAGGAATAGTGCAAGTACAGCTATGCCGTAGATTGATTTTAAAACAAAAACTTTTCCAAGGATCCTTAATGCCATCAATATGAGAACGGCATTTAAGGCAATAAACGGAATCCCAATAGGGATATTGCTTGCATAATAAATTAAAGCAGCAAGACCGCTAATACCGCCACTTATAATTTTGAATGGTAATAAAAACGCTGTCCAAGCCAGAGCGTATAAAAGTAAGCCGAATGTTATGATGGCTTGCGACTTTATAAATGGCCAGAGTTTTTTTTGTAATGGCATAATTTTTCGTTTTCGGGTTCCAAAGTTATATTACATGTAGCAAGTTACAAGTGATAAAATTCAGGTGTACCGAATACTTTCGCTAAGAACGGGTTTCGGGAGGAATTAACCTCCTTGAAACCTGTATTGTGCCTGGCATTATAAAACTACGTTTATAATTCTATTAGGTACAATAATCACTTTCTTTGGTGCTTTCCCTTCAAGCCACTTGGCAGACGAAGGATCGGCCAGTACCACTTTTTCGATCTCAGCAACTGGCATATCTACCGGAAGCGCAAGATCGAAACGTTTCTTACCGTTAAACGAAACCGGATAGGTAAAGTTACTTTCTATCAGATATTTTGGGTCGAATTCCGGGAACTTTTCATAAGACAATGTATTGGTATTTCCCAGTAATTGCCACAACTCTTCGGCAAGATGCGGCGCGAAAGGTGCTAATATCTTGGCGAATGTTTTTCCAGTTTCCTTCGAAACTTTTTGTTTTTTGATACAAAGGTTGTT
>DATALJ010000209.1:0-3129 GCA_036261135.1 Bacteroidales bacterium | reverse complement strand
ACCACGAAATCGCTTGCTCTGGGTATATATGGAGCGGATCTGAGTTATCTCAACCTTTATGAACAAAAGGAAAGCGCCATCAAGTATCTGGAAAATATTCAGTCGTTGTTGAGCGATTTCGTGGTGGTGGTGGTGAACTTTTCCAATGAATTTAAAGGTGCGGTAAGCTTATAATTAAACTCAGCATCGCATTTCTTCAAAAGCATCGAGGTTTGGCTGGGAGATGGCACAACAAACGAAGTTTCGGCATACTTAAGCTTCAAGGATATACTATCTGTTTCAAAGGACTGAGTAGTACTTACCGCATTCCTGCTCTCATTCCTGCAAGAACAAAGGAATACAAATAGAACCAATGAGACCAGTAGCTTCAAATTCATAGGGAGTAGTCAAAAATGTACTTGTAATACGTAACGGACGTCTCTAAGTTCTAAAAAATACGGCATTTGATTGGCTTTTGTGTAAGTGCAAGACTTAAATGTCTAAACCCAAGGTAGCATTAGCTTTTTCTTAATCAATTATGACATGAGCAACTAATACCACTTGAATATCTTAAGTCCTGCTATAAAACACACTATTCCAGTGCCTGCTAATACGATGGCCTCTACATAAATGTCCATCAGATGCAGGTTCTCATTAAATATGCTTCGTACACTATCCGCCAGTATTGTTAATGGCAAATGACGGATAACAGGAATACTCCAGTCGGGGAAGTTATGATAACTGAAGAAGATGCCCGACACAACCATCATGGGCGTTACAACGGCATTGATAAGTCCATTGCCAATTTCGGAGTTGGCTGTACGAGATGAGATAAGTACGGATATACCAGAAAAAGCCATGTTACCCGCAACAAAGAGCACCAACAGTGCAGGTATACTTCCTTGTATCTGAACGCCAAAGTACAACCAGGCAAAGAGGAATAAAATTAAGCCTTCCACAAGGTTCATGCTAAACCTTGCCGTTATTAACGCCAGCAGAAAGTTTGCCTTCTTCATCGGAGTGGCCACCATTCTGCGTAATAACTTTTTCGATCTGCGGTCGATCAAAGTGTAGCTGATGCCCCATGTGCACGACATCATGATGCCCATGGCAAGCAAGCCTGGTAATAAAAAATCGATATAGCGGGTACCCACAATGGTGAGTGGTTTAATTTCCTGTTGACTGTCCATGTATGCCTGTATTCCATACGTAAACACATTATTGATTTGCTGATATAAGCTTAGCGCTTCGGTGTTGGCCGGATCAAAATGATATTTTAATTCGTTGATGCTGTCCTCCAGAATAACCGAGATGTTTCCCTTTTTTAATAACGTATAAGCCTCATTCCAGCTTTTCTCCTGAAAAACAACACTTAAATTACCCAATTTTTTTATTGGTAAGTTCGAGTACATAATTGTCATTTTTACGGGTAGCATTGCGGTTCAGAAAATCATAAAGTTTTGAATCGCCAGATTGTTTTCCTTCGGCATACCGAACAATAGCCACGTTTCTGGTTATATCAGCTTTTTTAGTAAACGCAATTCCCAAACCCCAGGCCGTGAGAATTGGAAATACTACACCCCAAAATAAAACAGCAGGCTCCCTGATGATTTCAAGAAAATGAGCCTTGATTAGCATAAACAATTGGTGATTGGTAACCTTATTCATACAAATGTCTTCCTGTCATGGTAATAAATAATTCATCAAGATTGTGCTTTCCGCCGTTAAGGGCAAGTATTTCCTGCAACGTGCCCTGCGAGAGAATAACTCCCTGGTCCATGATGATAATCCTGTCGCACA
Source organism: Bacteroidales bacterium (assembly GCA_036261135.1). GTDB lineage: Bacteria > Bacteroidota > Bacteroidia > Bacteroidales > JAAUTT01 > JAAUTT01. The sequence continues at coordinate 1,350 of DATALJ010000209.1, read as the reverse complement.
GAAACTCAGCCTCTTCCATGTAATGCGTAGTCAGGATGAGCGAGGTATTGAAATCTTTCTTCAATTGAAGCAGAATATTCCAGATTTCGCGTCTGGCATTGGGATCCAAACCCGTTGTTGGTTCGTCGAGCAGGAGCAGCTGAGGCTTATTGAGCAATGCAACTCCAAGCGCCAGGCGCTGACGCTGCCCACCTGAAAGATGACTTACATAAGCCTTTTTCTTTTCCTCCAAGCCTATCAATTGTAACACCTCGTTGACCCGTTCTCTTCCGAGTTTATAAAAGCTGGCAAACAATTGCATCGTCTCAAACGCTGTCAACTTCTCAATAAACCTGGTCTCCTGAAGCGAAAGTCCAATTATCTGGTGCAACTCCTCCTGATGATGCTTCCATTGCTTGTTATCAATAATGATTTCGCCTTCGTCCGGCAATTGGATGCCTTCGATCATCTCTACAAGTGTAGTTTTACCGGCGCCATTAGGCCCTAAGAGCGCCAGAAACTCCCCTTTCTTAATCGTCAGGTCAACTCCTTTTACTGCTTTAACGTCTTTGAACGACTTATGAATATTCCGTGCTTCTACAATATAACTACCTTCATCAGCCATGGGAATTGCTTTATTTGAAATGCTAAAGTAGTAAGTTTTTTTCACTCATTGCTATGGAAGATTAAACGCACGGATTCCTTCATTGTTGAAGGTTAACCAAAAATTACAGGGGCTCGAAGGATTTAAGGTTTCGTGACCTTCTTAAGTTAATTCAGAATGCCTAAATTTGGAATTCGATAAAAACAACGATAACATTAACACTAGAATGAAAACTATCTATTGCATTTTTATTTCGCTTTTACTTGTTCTGAACTTACATGCGGAGGATGGACATAACCTTTGGCTCCGCCATAAAAATGCCGTCCCGGTAACAATTGTTTGTTCCAAAACCTCAGCGACCCTCAGTGTTGCCAAACAGGAACTGGAGAAAGGCTGGCAGGGAAAAACCGGCACATCGGTTGTACTTACCCTCAAGACAGACAAAACCATCAAAGGCGACGGTTTTAAACTCACCAGCAATGGCATTCAAGCCAACACGGAACTTGGCATTTTATATGGAGTTTATGAACTATTGCGTCGTCAGCAAACCGGAGAAACCATACAGGAAGAGCTATGTAACCCTTCGTACGAGCGGCGTATCCTTAATCATTGGGATAACCTGAATGGCACCATCGAACGGGGCTATGCCGGACATTCCATCTTCTGGCGAAAAGGAGCCGATTCTCTGGTGGTAACACTGAGGGTCGCTGAGGTTTTGGAACAAACAATTGTTACCGGGACGGCATTTTTATGGCGGAGCCAAAGGT
>DATALJ010000207.1:0-7502 GCA_036261135.1 Bacteroidales bacterium | reverse complement strand
AACAAGAGTATTCCTCACGGTCAGGTTCGTTCTATTTATTATTGGTCCGAAATTAATGGATTGGAGCGTCATTGCAATGTGTACGTTCCTTCAGAATATGAAAAAAGAAATTAAAATAAGCTTAAAAAAGAAAACTAATTTACAAATCAAATGGCTTAGCCTTAGAAAAATCGGGCCGATAAACTGTTTGACTTCCCAAATCCTGCACCCATCCTCGGTAAAAGCCAAACTCATGAAAAGCATTTACTACCTTCTCATACTCTTCCTTTAAAAGACTGCGCCCAAGTTCGTTGTGGTTCTGTACACACGCCGTTGGATAGTACTGGGACATCAACGAGATATGAAATTTGGTAGAAATTTCTTCAGCAATAAACCGTAAAACCTCAATACTCTGTTCTGTAGCATAAGGTAACACAAGATGGCGCAAAATAATCCCCGACTGGGCAATATGGTAATCATCCAAAATAAGTGTTGAACCTTTCTGGCGGTACATCTCCCGTAAAGCTGCAGAAGCCATTTCAGGATAGTTCCTGGCCCCCGAGTAACGAAATGCAATATGTTTATCCATGTACTTAAAATCGGGAAGATAAACATCAATTAAACCTTCAAGCATCTTTAAAGACTCTACACTATCATAACCATTGGTGTTATACACAAAAACAGGAGCCTTGCCTTTAGCCTTGATGCCCCTGATAATAGCCATCACTTGTGGAATGTAGTGTGAAGGTGAGACAAATCCAACAATATTCTCAGTCTGTTCCAAGGTTTCACATACCTTCTCAATAACCTGGTCGAATGACATTTCCCAAGAATCAATATGCAAGGCATTTCCAGAAATATCGTGATTCTGACAATATATACATTGCAGGTTACAGTGAGGGAAGAAAATATTGCATATGCCTTTACTTCCGGATATAACAGGCTCTTCGCCTTTGTGGATACAAATAGATGCTATATGAAAGGCTGCATCGGCCTTACAATATCCCAGTTTATCAGAAAACCGATCAACACCACAATTGCGAGGGCACAAGGTGCAATGGGACAGTAAATCCTCTTCCGTTTGATTATAGATTAAATTACTCGTGAATTCGTATTTTCGAGATTATTCCAGAACTTCTATCAATCTCCCAGTTTTAAAACAGCAAGGAATGCGCTCTGTGGCACTTCTACATTGCCAACCTGGCGCATACGTTTCTTCCCTTTTTTCTGCTTTTCCAAAAGCTTGCGTTTACGGGATATATCGCCACCATAACACTTAGCAGTTACATCCTTACGCACAGCTTTAATGGTTTCGCGGGCAATGATCTTCGCACCTATAGCAGCCTGAATAGCTATGTCGAATTGCTGACGCGGAATAAGCTCCTTCAGCTTTTCGCAAATCTTACGACCAAAATCGTACGCATGATCCTTATGTATTAATGCTGAAAGCGCATCAACGCTCTCTCCGTTAAGAAGAATATCGAGCTTTACCAATTCAGCCCTTTGATAGCCGATTTGGTGATAGTCGAATGATGCATATCCTTTGGAAATACTCTTTAACTTATCGTAGAAATCGAACACAATTTCGGCGAGCGGCATTTCGAAAGTAACCTCAACCCTGTCGGTAGTAAGAAATACCTGATTTCTAAGTACACCACGCTTATCAATACAGAGCTTCATAACGGAGCCTAAGTATTCCGAGGCAGTAATAATCTGCGCTTTAATATAGGGCTCTTCAATCATCTCAATAATGGTAGGTGCAGGAAGACCAGAAGGATTGTGAACATCCATTTCCTCACCCTTTGTAGTCAATACCTTATATGAAACGTTAGGAACCGTAGTAATAACGTCCATGTCAAACTCACGATCAAGCCTTTCCTGTATGATTTCCATGTGCAATAGGCCCAGAAATCCGCAACGGAAACCAAATCCCAAAGCAGCTGACGATTCAGGGACGAAGGTCAATGAGGCATCGTTCAATTGCAGCTTTTCTATAGAGGCACGTAATTCTTCGTAATCATCGGCATCTACAGGGTAAATACCTGCAAACACCATAGGTTTCACTTCTTCAAAGCCTTCTATTGCCTTATTACAGGGATTCTCAACATGGGTAATGGTATCGCCCACTTTTACTTCCCGAGCCGCTTTAATACCAGAAATGATGTAACCCACATCGCCACAGCTTAATTGCTGGCGTGGTTCTAGCTTCAGCTTTAATACACCAATCTCATCGGCATGATAATCCTTCTTGGTATTAACAAACTTAACCCAATCGTCGGTTTTGATGGTTCCATTAATAACCTTGAAATAAGCAATGATACCTCGGAACGAATTAAATACCGAGTCGAAAATAAGGGCCTGCAATGGAGCATTGGGATCGCCCTTAGGCTCTGGTACCCTTTTTATAATAGCTTCCAAAATAGCATCAACCCCTAGTCCTGTTTTACCGCTGGCTTCAATAATGGAGTCGCGGTCGCAGCCAATCAGATCCACAATTTGATCTTTTACCACTTCCGGATTGGCAGCAGGCATATCCATTTTATTGAGCACAGGAATAATTTCCAGGTCGTGCTCTATAGCCTGGTAAAGATTGGAAATTGTCTGCGCCTGTATACCTTGCGTAGCATCAACTATAAGAAGAGCACCCTCGCAGGCAGCAATAGAACGGGAAACTTCATAAGAGAAGTCGACATGCCCCGGAGTGTCAATAAGGTTTAGCAGGTACTTTTTGCCACCAAACACATATTCCATTTGTATTGCGTGGCTTTTAATTGTTATACCACGCTCCCTTTCCAGATCCATGTCATCAAGCACCTGGTCCTGAAAATCACGATCGCTTAAAGTGTTGGTTGCCATAATTAATCTGTCGGCAAGCGTACTCTTTCCGTGGTCGATATGAGCTATAATACAAAAGTTCCGGATATGTTCCATCTAGTTCTCCAATCTGTAAATTTAGGCTGCAAATATATTTAATTCAGTTGAATAAAGTATCACAGAAAGAAAATCAATCTTTTATCTCTTTCTTTTATTTTGTACCTTAGCGTGAGTCCTTTAAACCACCCGATGAATCGGATCAAATATCGTACGTGGCTGAGCATCTGTTTTTTATTATTCATGTCAGTTTGCAAAAGTCAAATGAAAAACGAAGAAAGTCAATCGGCTCCTATTCCCGACAGAAAACCTGCTGTAGCGGGCTCATTTTACCCAGGTAAAGCAGAAAGCCTGAAAGAAGCTTTAAGGAAAGCATTTGAAAACGCAGTTCCCAGGAAAAATGAGGGGGAAGTTTTGGCTATCATTGTGCCACACGCGGGTTATGTATACTCTGCAAAAGTGGCTGCATCGGGTTTTAATCAGATTGATCCGGAGAAAAAGTACGAGCACATCTTTATCATAGGCTCCAGCCATCGTATGTCATTTAACGGGGCTGCGGTTTACGCGGGAGGGAATTTCATAACCCCACTGGGCAAGGTTCCTGTAGATAAACTTGCTGAGACATTATCCCATTCACCTGGCTTTTCGGCGAATATGACACCGCATAATGACGAACACAGCCTCGAAGTGCAGGTTCCATTTCTTCAACATTATTATTTGGAGAAAGAATTTTCAATCGTTCCCATAATTATTGGAACGCAAAACAAAGAAACATGCCGGAAAATTGCAGAAACACTTTCACCCTACTTCAATGAACATAACTTATTTATAATAAGCACCGATCTTTCTCATTACCCCGAATATGAGGCAGCGCAGAGGTCCGACGAAACAATTATCCATGCAATTGAGCAAAATTCAGTATCAACATTTCTTAAAACAAAGGCTAAACTGGAGAATGAAGATACGCCCAACCTGTTAACGGCATTGTGCGGGTGGACCTCGGTTTTAACCTTGCTTCATATCACTGAAACAAGAAGTAATATTAAAATCCGAAAAGTAGATTCGCAAAATTCAGGCGATGTAAGCTTTGGCGACAAATCCAGAGTCGTAGGATATGGTGCAATGGTTATTGAGAAGGTGAATAGCTCTAAAAAGCTGAATGAATTTAATCTCACTGAAACCGACAAAGAAAATCTCCTGCATATTGCTCGGAAAACGTTAGAGACCTATGTAGAAGACAGGGAAATATTCAAGCCATCAAAAGACACAATGGATAAAAACCTGTTGCAACAGGCTGGAGCATTTGTTACACTTACCAAATCGGGACAATTAAGAGGTTGCATAGGAACCTTTAAGCCATCGGGTGCGGTATACGAAACTGTGAGAGATATGACTGTCTCTGCGGCTTCGAATGACTATCGTTTCGAACCCGTAAATCCTAAAGAACTGGATGGAATTGACATTGAAATATCTGTACTCACGCCACTCAGGAAAATTCAATCAATTAGCGAAATTGAAATTGGCAAACATGGCATTTACATTATAAAAGGAAATCATTCGGGCACGCTGCTTCCCCAGGTTCCTTTAAAACAAGGATGGACACGAGAGGAATTCCTAGGCTATTGCGCCCGCGACAAAGCCGGGATCGGTTGGAGCGGCTGGAAAGACGCAGAAATATATATCTACGAAGCCATCATCTTTTCTGAAAAAGAAATGAAAATTAATCACAATAAGGATTAATGCCTGGCAAAATGATTTGCAGTGGAGGTTCCAGCGGTATGTTTCAGAGCTTCCTTGTCCCTGTTTTCATAAAATAAATTGAAGAAATAGGGAATAGCTTCATTCACAAAAGCGCCAGGTCCGTTGGAAAGAATTACCACACCTACCTTATCAATAGGATCGAAAGCCACTTCGCTGCGGAACCCATTAATAAACCCGCCATGGTAAACGAGTGTATCGTTTCCGAAATTTATAATTCTCCACCCTAGGCCATAAAACGTGCCCTGAACTTTTACCCATTTAGCAAAATGGCTACTTCTGCGCTTTGTAGCAACAACCTGAGGCGTTGTAACTTCTTTTAAAATATCCTGATGCAAAACATCCTGGCGATACCCCATAAGCGCTTTCAACCATTGTGCCATATCCGAAATACTGGCATTAACACCAGCCGCAGGAAGTACAGAGTAGTATTCAGAAGTTGTTTTGGTTTCTTTGAGGCCACCCCAAGTACGAACATGCGGATATGCATGGTTTCCAGAGTTCTGAAATCCCTCAAAGCTTGCTGACGCGTCATTTAGTCCGAGCGGAATAAATAATTTTTCTTTTAGAAGCGTTTCGTAAGTTTTCCCTGTTGCCTTTTCCAGAATATCAGCAATAACACTATAGATCACATTTTGGTAAGTATATACGGTGCCAACAGGTGCAATGGGCGTTACTTCGCTTAATTTTTTACGCAGATTAGCGAAAGGTACACCTGCTTCAATCATATTGGTAAAAGTATGACCCGGTAAGCCGGTACTCTGACTTAAAATATGCCGAATAGTAAGGTTTTCGGTATTCTTTTTATCATGAAGCTTAAAATCGGGTAAATACTTTACAACCTTATCATCCCAAGATAATAACCCTTCCTGTACAAGCGTTCCGGTTAATACAGAAGCAAAGCCTTTAGAAACCGAGGCAATACGGAATACGGTATGCTCATTCACTGAATCGACGGAATGCGTTTGTTTTACCCCATACCCCTTGCACAGATAAATCTGGCCGTCCTTTATAATAGCTACAGCAGCTCCAGGGGTAAGGCTGTCATTCACATTATTTCTTACGTACCTGTCGAACTCCGTAACATAGGGCGCAGGTAGTGAATCTTTGTGAACCTCCGTATTTAAAACAAGGTCCATTTTATCGGGATAGTTGGTATGCATGCACGACAAGGCAAGCAAACCTCCAACAACAGCTAATATTTTTCCATTCAAAATCATTCAGTAGCAGTTTTGCCAAAAAATTAAATTACCAGGTTCTTCAAACAAAGTTATTAAAACCTATTCATAATATAAGCATGGCAGGTTCTTGTATTTTTCTATATCTACAATAAGAAACTACGGTAAGTACGAATTATTTTGCGGTTTGTAACATTTTATTTAAAAAATTTATAATGTTTTATATCTTTAACCATAATTTTACTTTCATTAATTCATTAAAAAAACATAAAATGCGACATCTATTTACTATTCTGTGTATTGCAGCAGCACTTGTTGCCTGTACATCAAAACCTAAAGCTCCCGGATTAGGGATTACCAAAGAAGCCTGGGGACAGGCCAATGGTAAAGAAGTTACCCTTTATACACTTACCAACAACACTGGTATGGTTGTAAAAATCAGCACACTCGGTGGAATCCTCCAATCCATTGTTGTACCTGACAAAAATGGCAATTTTGAAAATGTTTTACTCGGATTTGATAGTGTTCAAGGCTATTTAGGAAAACAACCATTTTTTGGCGAATTGGTAGGCCGGTATGCCAACCGTATTGCCAAGGGCAAATTTAAACTGAATGGAACCGAATACCAGCTTGCTGTTAATGACGGTAGCAACCATCTACATGGTGGTATTAAAGGTTTTGGCAAACAGGTTTGGAATGCTGCCGAACTGATGGGAACCGATTCAATTGGCCTTGCTTTAACTTATGTGAGCCAGGACATGGAAGAAGGCTACCCTGGAACGCTAACTACCAAGGTAACATACGTTTTAAACAACAACAACGAGCTGAAAATATTCTACGAAGCCGAAACCGATAAGCCTACTGTTCTTAACCTTACCAACCACGCTTATTTCAACTTAAGCTCAGGTAAAGAATCGATCCTGAACCACGAATTAACCCTGAATGCAGACTCTATCACTCCTACCGATTCCACACTTATTCCTACCGGAAAAATGGTTGCTGTAGCAGGAACTGGTTTCGATTTTCTGCAACCTCATAAAATCGGTGAACGCATCGACAGCATTCCTGGTGGCTATGATATTAACTATGTTTTAAATAAGAAAGGAAAAGAACTCAGCCTTGCTGCCCAGGTTTACGAACCTACATCGGGCCGCTTCATGGAAGCTTATACAACAGAACCTGGAATTCAATTCTATTCTGGTAACTTCCTCGATGGAACACTTACAGGTTCAAGAGGCATACAAATTAACAAACACTGGGGACTTTGCCTCGAAGCTCAGCATTATCCAGATTCTCCCAATCAGCCCAATTTTCCTACTACCGTGTTGAATCCTGGCGAAAAATACACCCAATTAACTGTGTATAAATTTTCAACAAAATAAATGAACTGACCAGAAGCAGGAAAGGCAGCCCACAAGGCTGCCTTTTTTGTATTCTTTGTATTATAGAATCTTAAACCAACTCTAATGCTTGCTGCAAGTCGGCTTTTATATCTTCAATATTCTCAATTCCTACAGATAAGCGAAGCACACCAGGCAACACGCCGGAACTTATCTGTTCCGCATCGGACAACTGCTGGTGCGTTGTAGAAGCCGGATGTATAATCAGTGTTTTGGCATCGCCTACGTTGGCAAGGTGACTGATCAGGCTAAGGCTATTTACCAGCTTATCGGCTGCTTCTTTACCTGCTTTTACTTTAAAAGACAACACCCCTCC
>DATALJ010000203.1:0-5229 GCA_036261135.1 Bacteroidales bacterium | reverse complement strand
AGATAATATACCCATGATGAAAGCAATTAGTGTAAGCCCACAGTATTTCCACACAGCCAATGATAAAATAACATAGGCGTATACTGCAATAGCGATAAACTCTTTATAGATATCGCCAAAACCAGAGCCTTTAAGCAGGATCATACGCACAACCCGCATAAAATACATGACCGGATTGATGTAATTCACTTGTTGTGCCCAGTGAGGCATGGTTTCGGTGGCCGTGAATACGCCACTCATCATCATAAAAACCATTATCGAGAAAAAGGCAAGGAACATGGCCTGCTGCTGGGTTTGTGTTATAGTCGAAAGAAAGAGCCCAAAGCCTAGAATTACCAGCAGGTACACCGATGCAAACAGAAAAATAAGCCCTGCATTGCCAACAATAGGAATGTTGAACAGCAATTTGCCTACCATCAGGCCAAAAGTCAATTCGAATAAGGCGATAATCCAGAAAGGAATTAGCTTTCCGGCAATAAACTGGTATTTTTTTATGGGTGTTACATTGATTTGTTCTATGGTACCAATTTCCTTCTCGCGAACCAGGTTCATTGATGAAAGCGACATGCCTATAATGGTTACCAGCATTACCAATACGGCGGGTACCATGTAATTCTTGTAGTTTAACTGCGGGTTATACCAATACTGTGGGCTTACACTAATTGCTTTCATCATGGGTATATTATCTTTTTCAGTTATACCCAGCCATTCAGTGAGTACTGACTTGTTGAAATCGTTTATAATGCCCGAAGAGTAGGCGTTTATCAGTCCGGCTGATGTCCCATTGATAGCATTTACCATGAGTTGCAAGGAGGCCTTATTTTCACGTACCATAGTCCGCTCGAAGTTGGCCGGAATATGAAGTATAACATCTGCCTTGTCTTTCAGAAGCTCGGAAACCGCATCGTTGTAGTCAAACGAGGTTTTCTTGATTTTATAGAAAGGCGAGCTCTGAAACTTAGCAGTAAGCTTACGCGATGTGGCAGACATGTCGTTGTCCACCACATACATGTTTATCTGTTTCATCTCCATGGTTGCAGCATTTACAAGCACAATAAGCTGCACGATGGGAATGACGAATATAATGGGCAACATGGCTTTGTTCCTGAATACCTGGAGAAACTCTTTTTGTATGATGTATAGGATTGTTCTCATAATGAATTGATTTTTAGTACTGAGTATTAAGTACTGAGAGATAGATTATTCTAGTCTTATTTTAAACTTCTTGTAACTGAGAAATATAAAAACAAGGGTCATTACAATGAGTACCGTTGTTTGAAACCATACATAATAGAAGCTGGTACCCTTTATCATTATATTCTTGATGATTACAATGAACCACCGGGGCGGCATAAGCTGACACAGGACTTGTAAAACCCAGGGCATATTGGCGATTGGGTAAATAAATCCTGAAAGAAGTATGGTGGGAAGCATCAGCGCGAACATCGACAACATCATTGCTGTTTGTTGGCTGGAAGTCGCTGTAGATATAAATATTCCAATAGATAAAGCGAGCACAATAAACAGGATACTTTCACCTAAAAGCAGCAGCATGTTGCCCTCAATGGGCATCTTAAATACTGTAATTCCCAGAATAATGATAACTAATGCATTGATGAACGAGAGTAGTACGTACGGTGTTACCTTACCTAATATAATTTGAATGGGTCGTAAAGGCGAAACCAACAATATTTCCATGGTTCCAAGTTCTTTCTCGCGTACAATGGAGATAGAAGTTAACATAGCTGAGATAAGCATAAGGATCATGGCCATAATTCCGGGGATGAACATGTAAACACCTCTCAGTTCCTCATTAAACATCATGCGGACTTCAGGCTTTATTTGCATGGGTTTTTCAAGGTTTTTAACCAAATTGCTGCTGTAACTCATTACAATGGCTGTTGTATAATTGGCTATAAGATTGGCCGTATTGGGATCGCTGGCATCGGCTAAGATCTGTATATTGGCTTTCCCGGTTTTTGTAAGCTTTTCGGCAAATCCTTCTTCGAAAACAACCACTTCCTTCACATTTCCTTTGCGGAAAGTAGGTTCAATCTCGCTATTAGCCTGCAAGTAATCTTCCAGTTTGAAATAGCCTGACGACAGTATCTTGTTTGTAATTTCCTTCGTTACATTATCCTTGGAATGATCCAGAATAGCAATCTTCACATCCTTTATTTCGTTGGTTATCACAAAGCCAAAGAGTAGCAACTGGGCTATAGGCATCCCAAACAAAACAAACATCGTTCGTTTATCGCGAAATATGTGGTAGAACTCCTTTATTACAAAGCTTTTGAAAGTATTCATTTTTAAATGTGCTAATGAGTTTAATATGCTAATATGCTAATGAATATCACAGACTTTCTATTTCATTTTCAAATTCTCTCATTTTCAAATTTTCAAATTGAAAGTTGGCCTATTGTCTCATTGATTTAATTGGCCCCTCGTGCTAATATCCTGAAAACCTCGTCCATATTTTCGGCGTTGTATTTAGCCTTGAGGTTATTGGGCGTATCCAGGTCGGCAATGCGGCCATCCACCATAATGGTAACACGGTCGCAGTATTCGGCCTCGTCCATGTAGTGGGTGGTAACAAATACGGTAATTCCGTGGTGAGCCGCATCGTAAATCATATCCCAGAACTGGCGTCGCGTGATGGGGTCAACACCTCCTGTAGGTTCATCGAGGAATACAATTTCGGGGCGGTGGAAAATAGCAATGGAAAAGGCGAGTTTTTGCTTCCATCCCAAAGGAATATCCCGGATTAGCTTGTTTCTTGCGTGTTCAAAACCCAGCTTTTGCAACAATTCGTCTGCTCGGCGTTTGATTTCGGGCTTAGGTATTTCATATATGGCAGCATAAAAGCGGATGTTCTCCCAAACCGTGAGATCATCGTACAACGAGAATTTCTGGCTCATGTAGCCTATGTTCTTCTTAATCTTCTCGCGTTGGGTATGTGCATCGAAGCCTGCAACGGTTATTTCGCCGGATGTTGGTTCCGATAATCCGCATAGTATACGGATTGCCGTGGTTTTTCCAGCGCCATTAGCTCCCAGGAAACCAAATACCTCACCTTGGTAAACTTCGAAGTTCAGATGGTCGTTGGCAACGAAGTTTCCGAACTTTTTTACCAGGTTTTTGGCTTTGATAACTGTATTTATAGTATCCATAATCTTACATTATTTGTTGCGAGGGCTGTTCAGCCATATAGTCGATAAAACAATCCTCAATACCAGGTGTAATCCTGTCAATTTCTATCCCGGAATGATCGCGACCTTTCAGGTAAGCCATTAAATCATCGGATTGGTCGGTATCGGAGTGCCTTATAACATGAATATACTGACCAAAGATGTGTGCACTTGCGCAATCGGCAAATTGGTTCAAATCCTGTTTCAGGCGATACATGTTGGATGAACGAACTGCCCATAATTTCTTGGGAAATTTCTCAATAATCCCCGAAGGTGTATCTATGGAGAGGATTTTGCCTTGCTGGATCAGCGCAACCCTGTCGCAAAGACTGGCTTCGTCCATGTAAGGCGTAGCAACCACAATGGTAATGCCTTTGGATTTAAGATTCTTCAGCATCTCCCAGAATTCCTTACGTGAAACGGCATCGACACCTGTGGTGGGCTCGTCGAGTACCAATACCAGCGGCTTATGGATTAAGGCGCAACACAACGCCAGTTTTTGTTTCATACCTCCCGAAAGCTTTCCCGCAGGGCGCTTTTTAAAGGGTTCAATCTGAACATAAATGTCCTTTATAAGATCGTAATTCTTTTCAATGGTTGATCCAAATACCGATGCAAAGAATGTGAGGTTTTCTTCAACCGATAAATCCTGGTAAAGCGAAAATCGCCCCGGCATATAGCCAATATTCTTGCGGATTTCCTTATAGTCTTTGACCACATCCCAGTTGTTGACGGTTGCAGATCCCGTATCTGGAACCAATAGTGTTGTTAGGATACGGAAAAGCGTGGTTTTACCTGCGCCATCGGGGCCAATGAAGCCGAAGAGCTCGCCGGGGGAAACAGTGAAATTGATATCTTTGAGCGCTTCAACCTTTCCGTAAGTTTTGCTCAGGAATTGACAATTGAGAATTGACAATTGAGAATTATTTTTTTGTTCCATTGTCACTTTTTTACAAACTGATTAATATTTTTTTGTATCTGTATTTCAATTATCAATTGAATTTAACCTCTCCCGGCATCCCGATCTTCAAACTTCCATCATTAGGAACTTCTATTTTTACGGCATATACGAGGTTTACGCGTTCTTCTTTGGTTTGGATGATCTTGGGTGTAAATTCGGCCTGTTGCGAAACCCATGTGATGGTGCCGGTTAGCTCGCGCATTTTGTCATTGCTTTCATCAATGAGCACTTTAACCTTAGTTCCTATTTTGACCTGCGAGAGCTCTGCTCCGCTTACGTAAGCACGTAGGATCATCTTGCTGATGTCGGCTACTTTATATAAGGTCTTGCCTGGGGTTGCGATTTCCTGTGCTTCGAAATATTTTTCGAGTACAGTACCATCAATGGGATTGATAATCTTGCTCCTGTTAATCTGATCATTTACCTGGGCTATCTGCTTGTCGAGCATTTCAACTTCATTAATAACCGTGCTGTTCTGGGTTTTGATGGATGCAATCTGGCTTTCGATAACGCTTACCTTGCCGTTTATATCGTCCATTTGCCTTTGGGTAGCGGCATTGTCTTTCATCAGGTTTTCGAGACGACGTTTTTCGATAAGTAAGGTTTTCTTTTGGTCTTCCTGCACCTGTATTTGCGATTGTATGTTCTGAAATTTGGTAGACGACATCTTGCGTTGGGCAACCATCTGATCGCGTTTAAGAGATAGTTGAATGGTATCGATAAGTCCAACCTGTTCGCCGGCTTTTACCTGCTGTCCTTCTTCGATGTTGAATGCTACCAGTCGGCCCTGCATTTCGGATGCAACGAGTACATCCACAGTTTCGAAGTTGCCATAGGCATCCGACTTATGGTTATTTCCCGAACAGGAAACGATTACTAAAACAATGATAAACTGACTAAGTATGGATAAAGCTTTCATATTCTTGTATTTAATTTCAAATTAGCTCATTTTCAAATTTCAAATCAATTAAAGGTTTCCAGTTGCCAGAAGGTAATTGGCCTTGGCCTGTATGAGTTGTATTTTATGTGTTTCGAGGTTAATGCGCGCTTTAGCCATACGAATTATGAACCTGTTAACCA
>DATALJ010000201.1:0-25539 GCA_036261135.1 Bacteroidales bacterium | reverse complement strand
ATGCTGGAGTACCAACCCCAATCCAACTGTTTCAGACAATAAAACAGTTGATGTGGCTGCAGCAAATTTTACGAGTTTAATAACGGGTTTAACTCCTGAAAAAAAATACTACGTTAGAGCTTATGCAACCAACAATGCCGGGACGGCCTATGGAAACGAAGTTTCGTTGGTTACAAAGGCCTTAGCAGTCCCCACGCTTACAACCACGCTAATAACTGATATTACGCACAACAGTGCCCATTCAGGTGGAACAATTGTTTCCGACGGAGGTACCCCAATTACTGAAGCAGGGGTTTGCTGGAGCATAAACCATAATCCTGCTGTTAGCGACAGTAAAACGTCTGATAATGTGAGTTTAAATACTTTTGCGAGTGGTATTAGCGCTTTAAATGAAGCTACAACCTATTATGTGAGAGCCTATGCTAAGAATAGCGTAGGGATAGGTTATGGGAATGAAGTAATGTTTATTTCAGGGTTTTTAGACATTGATGGAAATCTGTACCATGCCATAAAAATTGGAACGCAATTCTGGATGCTGGAAAATCTTAAAGTCACTCATTATCAAAATGGGGACGAGATACCAACTATCGCAATTACAGATGGTGCAACATGGAAGGGGCTCAGTACTGGAGCACTTTCTCATTGTCAGAATGAAGTTTACGGATATCTTTATAATTGGTATGCTGTAGCAGATAGCAGAAAAATTTCTCCATCGGGTTGGCATGTTCCAACACAAACAGAATGGACAACACTCATCAATTTTTTAGGTGGATTGGCAAACGCTGGCGGGAAAATGAAAGCTACAGGTACATCACTTTGGTTAAGTCCAAATGCTGGAGCTACAAATGAAAGTGGATTTACAGCTCTTCCAGCTGGGGCAAGGGCAAATTACGATGGTCTTCTTAACAACGGAACTTATAATAGTTTCTTTTGGAGCGTTACTGAGTATGATACGCAGAGTGCATATCATCTCACGCTTTTCCATACGAATGGGGAATCTACCTTTGATTTCATGACTAAAAGATACGGTTTTTCTGTACGCTGCATCAAGGACTAGGAAAAGTGTAAAGGATTGGTCGCGCCGAAAAAGGAATCATTATACAATTGAAGGCAATGCACCAGTACAATGTTGGCATTTAAATAAAAGCAACCTGTGAGGTAAAGCAGTTGGATGAGGACTTTTTGAGGGGGAATTTGTTTTCCTATTAATGGTTATATTTCCATCTTTCAATGAAACAGCGGTAAGGAAATTTGAGTCGGGATATAAACCTAAATCAAGGGGGAAATTGGGGTATAAAAGGTTACTAAATCTTTTAATACCCGCTCCTGATGGTGAATATTTTGCAACCCATCTTATAATTGAATTAAACATGATCATATTCCTGGTCATGGTGTTTTCAGGATTGGGACTAATCTCATTCAGAGGAGCTGATTTATTAAACTGGGGCGCCAACTTCAGACCCAACGTATTGCATGGTGAATATTGGCGTTTGTTTACCAGTACATTTCTTCATGGCGGGTTAATGCATCTGCTGATGAACATGTATGGATTATTATTTATAGGCTTGTTTTTAGAACCCATTCTGAAATCCAAAAGATTTATTTTGTTATATGTAATAACGGGAATTATTGCCAGTGTTTCCAGTATTTGGTGGCATACTGCAACGGTTAGCATAGGTGCATCAGGAGCAATATTTGGGATGTATGGGATTTTCTTAGCCTTGCTGCTTACGAAATTATTCCCTAAAGATTTTCAAAAATCATTCCTGGCCAGCACATTGGTGTTTGTTGGTTACAACTTATTGTATGGACTAACCGGAGGTATAGATAACGCAGCTCACACTGGAGGGTTGGTAAGTGGCATGTTAATAGGATATTTAATATATCCGCAATTAAAAGAAGAAAGGGAAGAAATAAAATAAGAAGGAGTCTCTGCTAAGCTGATCGTGCAGTCAGTTTTTACTGGTTTCATTTTTAATAACCAAATTACTTTCGCAATGGTATAAAAACGTTTATGTCTCTTCGGAATTGTAATTACATGCTGTCTAAGGCCATATTGGGGTGGAAGATGGGATTCAACCCCGTCTGTATAAATATACCATATGAAACAACTCATCCTCTTTCTCTCTACCATTATTGTAATCGTTGCTGTGGGTACATACCTGAATAAACGCCGCGAGAACAAATTTTTAGCGAACAGTTGTTATACAACGGCAATTAATCCGAGGGTTACAAATGATTCCAAAGGTAATAAAGTGGTTCTTTATTCAATAAATGTAGATAATAAGGCATATAGTTGTGTTTATTATTTCAGGGAAGACAAGGAAATATCTTTACCTGCCGAAGTAAAAGTGCGGTATGTATGCAACGAGCCGGATGTAAA
Source organism: Bacteroidales bacterium (assembly GCA_036261135.1). Classification (GTDB taxonomy): domain Bacteria; phylum Bacteroidota; class Bacteroidia; order Bacteroidales; family JAAUTT01; genus JAAUTT01. The sequence goes on along the minus strand of DATALJ010000201.1, from coordinate 23,156 downwards.
TGAGATTGTTTTTGAATGAAGGTTCTCGCAAATATAGATGCGCAGCGGGTAAATATATCAACAATATACTGATAGCAAAAGTCAATTTTAATAACCAAGTTACTTTGACATTGTTAATCTTAGCCATTATTTCTAATCAATGATTCAATTTCTTCACCGGATTATTGGGGATATGTACAAACTTGTGAAAATAGATATTGGTTTTTATTAAAAGTCTTATTTTCGAAGTAAATATTCAACTTTAAGTGTATCCCATGGAACAACTCCCAACAAACGTCAAACGCCAAGTTATTGTTGCTGGTATTTTACTTTCATTTTTTTCACTTTTTACCGTTGCATTACTGGTAGCACCACTACTAAGGCTTATAGGTATTTATGATATAACGCTGCAATTTGTTTTATACAGGCTATGTATTATTCTATGTTTATATATTATGATGGTTTATTCCGTTAAAGTTGAAAAACAAAAATTCCTGTTGTGGAAAGAAAATACCTATTCTCTAATCTATTACTTTGTTAACATTGTTGGAACCATGCTCGTGTTGTATGCCGGCAGTGCAATAATAGGTGTAATCCTACAGCTTTGCGGTTTATTTCATGATAGTAAAAGATATCTTGAGACGGTTCAAATATTGCATGAGCATAAAGTATTGATTGTAATTGTTCCATTAATTGCAGGCGTAGTGGAAGAACTGATCTTTCGCGGCTACATACAAGCCCGGTTACAGTTATTTTTTAAAAAAGCCCTAATGCCCATCTTCATTTCATCGGTTATGTTTGGAATCATGCATATGGGCTATGGAACGGTTGCGCAGATCATTGTGCCATGGTTTATTGGGGTAGTAACAGCTGTGCATTATTACAAGTATAGAAACATTAAAATCCTGATCATTTGCCATTTCCTATATGATTTTATTGCGCTTTACGCCAAATCGCGGTAAAAAAGGGAATTTATAAAAACAAAAATGATGGGAGCAGCTCTTTTCTTTGTTACCTTATTCCCTCCGGTCATGAGGCTAAAGGTTCATTTGGAGCGCCGTGGTTGTAGTATGCTGTACATCATTTGACTTTTTGTTGACTTTTGCTTTTCATAGGTTCACGAAAACAAGATATAAAAAATAAACAGCCCAACTATTGTGCTTTGTTTGATTGTTTTCTACTTTGGTAGTACAAAAGACTGTCCGGCGCATTGGCGATGTGGAGGGGGAGAGAAGGCGTCCGGATGGAATAAACCAAAATTTTAGACTTCAGATTTGCAAGAACAACAAACAGATATATGACCATAGAAGATTTACATAAAGATTTACCCGAAAAAAAGACGATTGAGATAACAGATGCCATTCAGTTTTTTTTACGTTCGAACGCCGATCAGCAAATGAGATTGGTTATTTATTTTGCGCAACCAATTGATTTTAATTTTTTAAAAAAAGCCATTCGGCTAACCATTTACCAGGAACCCATTTTTTCGTACACTTACAAGGAATATAATCAGGGTGCATATTGGCAAAAGCAACCCGAAATAGTAACCGAAAACATGATTGACCTGATAGAAACTACAGGCAATCCCGAAGTTGAGGTGAATAAATTCCTTACCACCATTATTTCTCCTTTCGAATTTCCACTGGTAAAAGTTAGGGTTGTACGATACAACAACAAAGATGTCCTTTGCATAAATATGAACCATACCCTGACCGATGGATCGGGATTAAAACAATTTGCCAGGCTTCTTGCCATTAATTATAACAAAATTATTGAAGATCCCGGTTATGTATGCGAGGCCAATGTAAAAGGCGACAGAAGTATCAAGCAAGTAACCAACCATTTTTCTCTTGGACAAAAAATAAATTTTATCAGGCAAGGGTTTAAAAGACCTCCCAGAAGAGAATCATGGTCGTTCGATTGGGGAAAAACGGAGGGCAACAATAAAAACCAGTTTGCATTTGTACGGATTTCAGGTGAAACATTCGAACGGCTAAAATTATTCGGGAAAACTCATAAAGCTACGGTAAACGACATTGTAATTGCGGCTTTCGTAAGGTCTTTCGTAAGAACGAGGCAAAACAATTATTCAGTATCCAAACCCATGATAATTCCTGTTGACCTTAGAAAATATGGAAAACCAGGTCATAAAAGTGCTATTTGTAGTTTAACAGGTTCAATGGTTGTGAATGTTGGCAATGAGATAGGAGATACATTTGAAGAAACCTTGCGCAAGACAGTAAAGGAAACAACCTTTAATAAAAGCATCCATGCCGAAATGAATATGCTGACTCCATTTTTGGTGATGGGTAAATTAATGCCTTATGCGAAACTGAAGGAAAAGATGATGCAACGTAAAATGCCTCCCATTCCATTAATCACAAACATAGGGGTGATTAATCCCGACGATATAAACTTTAATCATATTCCGGTAGAGCAGTCATTTGCTACAGGTGTTGTGAGCTATGGCAACTATTTTTCCATGGGGTATTCAACATTTAATAAGGAAATGACTTTTAGTGTCGGCTTTAACGGTAATGATATGCAAAAGCAAAAAATAGGCGCTTTTTTATCCGATTTTAAATCAGAAATAGAAAGCATAGGCATTTGACCGCAACCCGACAGATGTAAATGCGTTAGGAGAATCCGCTGGGCAACATTTTATGCCATCAGGTTGTTTGCAACTTACAGCAAAACCGGAAACTTAATCTTACATTGCTTATGCAAAAAAGTAAACGAATTCAGATGCACAATATGGGCATCGTTGTAGAATCCCTCGACAATGCCATTTCTTTTTTCACCGAGATAGGGCTGAAGCTTGAAGGACGCACTATGGTTGAGGGCGAATGGGCGGGGCAGGTAACGGGGCTTGCAAATCAGTCGGTAGAAATTGCCATGATGGTTACCCCGGATGGAAACAGCCGGCTCGAACTTTCGCACTTCCTTTACCCAGCTACCATAGCCGATCATAGGAACGCTCCGGTAAACTCACTTGGCTACCTGCGTCTCATGTTTACCGTTGATAACCTTGACGAATTGCTATCCCGACTTACCCGGCTGGGTGCCGAACTGGTGGGAGAGGTGGTTCAATATGAAAATATTTACCGGCTCTGCTACATCCGGGGGGTGGAAGGGCTTCTTATCGGATTGGCCGAACAACTGGGTAATAAAACAGCGACCGATATTCTGGAAAACACGTAAAGGAGTGGTGTTGCTTTAATAGGTATTTGATTATATATTTGTGAAATACAGGTAAAATGACACTGCTTTGAAACAAGATAACCAACAATAGGAGCCCGGTAATTACCTAATTTCTCAAAATACATTAAAAAATAAAGTAACATGACAGAACAGGAAAAAGCACTGAACGGGCTGTTATACAATCCAAATAAAAACGAACAATTGATTGCCGAAATACTGAAGTGCAAGCAACTGTGTTTTGAATTTAACCAGGTTCCGTTGCACTTATTTGAAGATCGCGTGGCATCCTTGAAGAGAATAATCAGTAACGTAAAGGGCACACCCATTATTTTCTCTCCTTTTTACTGCGATTATGGCCGCAATATCACGATTGGCGAAAATTTCTTTGCCAATCATAACCTGGTATTGCTCGATGGCGCTAAAATAACTTTCGGCGATAATGTATTTATTGGTCCGAACTGTTGCTTAACTACCGCCGGACATCCTATAGATAAGGAGCAAAGAAACGAGGGATTGGAATTTGCTTATCCGATAACCATTGGGAATAATGTATGGATAGGCGCCAATGTTACCATTCTTCCAAACGTTACAGTTGGCGATAATTCCATTATAGGTGCAGGCAGCGTAGTTACCCGGGATATCCCTTCGGATGTGATTGCCGTTGGAAACCCCTGCAAAGTCCTTCGGCCCATAACGGAAGACGATAAGAATAAATATAAAAGGTAGCCATGCGAAAAATTGTTATCATTTCGGGAATCGCAGCATTAATAATCATTGGAGCACTTTACGCCAAGCGAAAATATTATGATCCCCGGCATCGGATGGATCATGCCCGGCGGGAAATAAATGCACTGGTTGATAAGGGTGAAGTTCAGAATGGAGATCTGATATTTCAGACGTCGCTATCGCGGCAAAGTATAGCCATACAATTGGCAACGCAATCGAAGTATTCCCATTGCGGACTGATTTTTAAGAAGGGTAATGGTTTTTTTGTTTTTGAAGCGGTACAGCCTGTTAAACTTACGCCACTCAACCATTGGATTGCACGCGGAAAAGAAGGGAAGTTTGTAATCAAGCGGCTTAAAAATGCCGGTAAAATATTAACGCCGTCAACCTGCGAAAAGATGATGGCGATAGGCAACCAATTCAAAGGCAAAAGCTACGATTTAACTTTTGAATGGTCGGACGACAAGATCTATTGCTCGGAACTGATTTGGAAGATTTACGAACGCGCTACAGGGTTGCAGATTGGGAAACTGCAACGGCTCAGGGATTTTAATCTGAGCGATCCGGCTGTTCAATCGATAATGAAAAAACGGTACGGAAACCGGATTCCGTTGGAAGAGACAGTCATTTCGCCTGTTTCCATATTCGATAGTGAATTATTGCGGGTGGTAAAAACGAATGAATAAGGCGCGGAGTTTTATATGACTAAACGGATGCATATGAAAAATGGGATATTGTTAATGGGACTTATGCTTTTATGTTCCTGCCACTCTGCGCAGGATCAATCTAATATAAAAAGCAGAGGCCTACAAATAGATACGATAGCAATTATTTTTAAAAATTATAAATATCTGTCCGAAAGTAGCCATGATGCTTTTGAATACACGATGATCAGAGAACAAAAGAATGACAGTATATTGAGCTTTCGTTATTATAGAGAAAATGAATTAAGCTGGAAATACGTCTTTTCGATTACCGATGGTCAGTTTCGGATAATTCAGGACACAACAGATGAAGAACATTTAATTCCGGTTGATACATTTTCCATTCAATTATCAGGAGAGTTACTTACTATTTTTAAATACGAAGAATTCATGCCCCCAATAGATGGGGACGATGGATACCTTTTCAATAAAAAGTATGGATTAATTGGTCGCAGTGCATATTCCTGGGGCTCAAGATTGGTACTTACAAATTTTGGGGTAGTGGATTTTGAAAAAGAGATAACAGGAATACTATTAGCTGATAGCGTGAGATATTTACGACGACAAAAAATTATTACTCCACCTCCTGTATCCGAGCAAAATCAAGTGATTAATATTTTAGAAGATACATCAGTAGAATGAAGATCTTATTGGCATTTGAATTGTCGTTGGGTTATAGTCTACCTACGGACATAAAGAAATGCATATTTTGTTCTTTAGCTCAATATTAATATATTTGACTAAAGCCAGTGATGAGGTGGCATATTCTTAGTTCTCCAGCTAAAACTGAGGAAATTCAAGAAGATGATTTTTTTGAAATCAGACTCACATAAAAAAAAACCAACCAACATTAATGCCCTAAAAATGCCCACACCCCCCAAATTATCACGCATAGTACTGATTGATTCATTACGCGGATTCGCCCTGGCTGGCGTAGCCCTTGTTCACTTTACACAACGATACATAACGTATGCCACGCCCGAAAGCTTTCTGAATGGTGTTAATTCGATACCCGATTATATTGTAAACGGCCTGGTACAATTGTTTTTTGTTGGGAAATCGTATGCACTGTTCTCGCTTCTGTTTGGGCTTAGTTTTACCATACAGATGCAATCGGCAGAGCATCGGGGCGAGAATTTTTCATTACGTTTCCTGTGGCGCGCTGCATTGCTGTTTGTTATCGGGTATGGTCACCACTTATTTTATGGCGGCGACATTTTAACGATGTATGCCCTGCTTGCGCCGTTTATCATACCTTTTTACAAGCTCAACAATAAATGGTTGCTGATGGTTGCCGGTATGATGTTTATTGGTTTACCCAGTTTACTAACATTGGCTCTTATAGGAGATTCGCATTTATTTGGGATGCCGTGGTTTGAGGATTTCGCCAGCCCTATAAACCAGGAAATGTTTCATGCATTTCAATCCGGATCGTTGAGCGATGTTTTTAGGGTGAACACACTGTACGGAATGAAAATGCAATATAGTTTTCAATTGATTTCGGGCCGGTTGTACAACACGTACGGGTATTTTCTGTTAGGACTTTTCTTAGGAAAGATTGGGCTTTTCAGGAATGTTGATTCGTATATACCTTATCTAAAAAAATCAATCAAATGGTCGCTGATATCCTTTCCGGTAATTATTGGGATAGGCATATTGGTATTTTGGCTGGCAACCAGGAATGGTCAATTATCTTCACGATGGGATACGATCATTGGTATGACCCTTTACAATCTGATAAACATTCCTTTTTCGATTATTATTTTGAGTGGTTTTATCTTACTGTATCAAAAAAGTAAATGGCAGAAACGCTTGTCGTATTTTGCACCTTATGGACGTATGGCACTAACCAATTATGTTTCGCAGGCAATTGTGGGTTCATTTATTCTTTGCGGCTGGGGTCTTGGGTTGTGCGATCATATAAGAACCCTGTATCTGTTTATTATAGCCATAGGCTTGGTAATTGTTCAAACGTATGCATGCCGGATATGGTTGAATACTTTTAGATATGGTCCGCTGGAATGGTTATGGCGCAGCGGAACGTATTTGAAGGTTCAGCCATTCAGGAAGGAATAGAAAAATAGGGGGAGGAGAGGTTTGTGATTAATTATACTCCGAATAATGTTAAATTACCTGGTAAAAACCAAACAAATATGATATCTTGGGAGTAGTTCATCATTTGAACTCCCCATCGTCCAAACGAAAATACATGCATATGAAGTATATTATTTCAATAACCCTTTTATTAAGCTTCTTTTTTTTGAATGAACAGTCCTATGCACAGGATTCGAAAAAAGAACCTCATTCAGGAACAGTTACCGACTTTGATGGAAACGAGTATCATTGGGTTCGAATAGGGCGGCAGAAGTGGATTGTTGAAAACCTGCGAACAACGCATTATACCGATGGCGAAGCTATTCCTCTGGTAGAATCGGTAGGTGATTGGCAATCGATGGAGCGTTGGGATAAGGCGTATTGCTTTTATGATACATCCAACGTAATGGACAATAAAGCCTACAGGAGGGAATTGTTTGGTGCGCTTTATACCTGGGCTGCAGCTACAAGGGGGCAGAATATCGACTCGTTGAATTTAACCGGCGTTCAGGGTGTATGTCCTTCGGGTTGGTATATTCCTGCAAATAAAGATTGGGAAGAATTAGCCTATGTAGCCAGCATAAAAAACGGTGTAATCAGAGAAGTGAACGGCCGTAATTTTGCGGGTATGCGGTTGAAGTCAAAAGGAAATATTGAAGATGGTACTGGTGTTTGGCCTAAGGAATTAAAGCATTATGGAACCAACGAAACTGGTTTTAGTGGCGTTCCAGGAGGCAAAAGATCGCATTCGGGATGGTTCGGTAATATTGGAGGATATGGCATTTGGTGGAGTTCGGAGAGGCTGGGTGTAGGTGAAGCATTTATCTGGGTACTTTGTTGTGATAATGATATAATAGAAAAGCTCACACTTCAAATCAGAGGCGCCACTTCCGTACGGTGTGTTTCGTACTAACCAGAGCTCTGGCCATCGAGATTTTAGTGAAGATGTAACCTGGGATCTTTGTTGTTTCAAAAAGCCGCGTGGTAACGAAGGGGCGTTAACCCTGTAATCTTCGTAGTAAGTACACCACCGTTTGTCTTTTAAGGGGCGTAGCCCTGAAATCGGTATTATATGAAACATAGGTAACAGATGTCAGGGCTCCGCCCCTTAGAAAAAAAACAATACCATGTTTACTACGAAGAGATCAGGGCTAACGCCCCTGGAGGTCATTTAATCAATTTTACAATTATTTTTAACTACACTTCTAAAAATCATACAAATATGATACATTAGTACGCAAAACCACAATTCCAATTACTATGGCTAATACATATACCCAACTCTATGTTCAATTTGTTTTTTCAGTTGAAGGAAAAGAGAACCTGATACAGGAGAAATTTCGTAATGAATTGGAAAAGGTTATGTGTGGAATCGTTTCCAATCATAAATCCAAAACCTATGCAATATACTGCAACCCCGATCACACCCACATTTTTGTTGGAATGCATCCGGCAATAGCTCCTTCAAAATTGATGGAACAGGTTAAATCAGGCGCAACCAACTGGTTGAATAAAAAAAGATATCTTAAAGGTAATTTTCAATGGCAGGATGGTTTTGGCGCTTTTACATACTCCAAATCACATATAGACAATGTAGTGAAGTATATTTTGAACCAACAAGAACATCACAAAAAGCAATCTTTCCGCGAGGAATATTTGTCGTTTCTCGAAAAATTTGAAGTTGATTACGATCCTAAATACCTGTTTGAATGGTATTATTAAATCGGTGTTTTCTATTCCGCTGTATAATTAAATCCGAATAAAATATGTTCTCATTTTTTGGTTGTTACAGCGATTTGTTTAATTTTGGGATAAAGAATTACCAATCACATTAGGGTAGGACGAGCGTTGTGGGAAGAAATAAAGATGTTATAATTATTAAAAACAGCATATGATTAAATTGAGGAAAGGTCTTATTGTAATTGCAATATTATTGATCGTTGCACAGGTTGTTCTGTTGGATTTCGACAACCTGAGTTGGAAAGAGTATAATACTCCCAAAAATTCAGACCACTGGTTAAGTTGAAAAACAAGTAATAAATTTACCAGTATTATGAAAAAAGAAAGAAGGAATTTTTCGTCGGCCTTTAAAGCCCAGGTAGCCATTGAAGCTCTCAAGGAGCGGGAAACATTGGCAGAATTGTCAAAACGTTTCGAGGTACATCCCAATATGATCTCGAAATGGAAACAGGAATTCGTAGAGCGGTCTTCGGAGATTTTTAGTACCAAAGCTCCACAGGAAAACTTTGAAGCCGAGAAAGAGCGTTTATTTGCCAAAATAGGGCAACTGGAAATGGAACGTGATTGGCTAAAAAAAATTTCAAAGAAGGCCGGACTATGAAAGAACTTACCAGTTATATTTCTGATAAAGATGCGTTAAGCATTCGTAAACAATGCGAACTACTTGATTTGTCACGTAGCAACGTTTACTATAAAGCTGTAGGAGAATCCGAGGAAAACCTTCGGATTATGCGACTGATGGACGAACAGTTTATGGATCATCCTACGCATGGAGTATTACAAATGCAAGACTTTTTGTTTGCCTTGGGATTTGTTGTTAATACCAAACGCGTACGACGTTTACTTCGCCAAATGGGCATTATGGCAAATATATCCGGGTAAGAACCTAAGTAAGCTGGGGCATGCAAAATACATCAGGCCGTATTTACTCCGAGGGATGAAATTTATAAGGCCAAACCAAGTATGGGCAATTGATATTACCTACATTCCATTGGCAAAAGGCTTTATGTACTTAACCGCTATCATTGATGTATACAGCCGATATATCGTAGGCTGGGATATATTCAACAGTTTAGATGCCGAAAACTCCCTGTCAGTACTCAAAAAATCCATCGCACAACATGGGATGCCCGAAATAATCAATTCCGACCAGGGTAGCCAGTTTACTTGCGCTTTATGGACAGAATACATTGAAAAAGAGCTAAATGGACAAATAAAAATAAGCATGGATGGTAAAGGTCGTGCTACCGATAATATCTTCATCGAAAGGTTCTGGCGTACAGTTAAACGCGATTATGTTTATCTTTATGCTCCGGTAAACGGTGCAGAACTTTACCAAGGCTTAAAAACGTTCATTGAATATTACAACAATAACAAAACACATCAAGGCATTGAACGGTCTATTCCTGCTGAGGTCTACAAAAAGATAGCTTAGTTGCAGTTTGTTGCAAAGCAACAAACATCTTAGGTTTTTTTAGGAATATAGCCGAATGAATGAATAAAAAAAGACCAACTGTTACATTGGTCTCATTCTATCGGATCAGGTTTATTCCTATAAGGTTGCTCCTCAGCAGAGCCTTTGTCCGCTTAGCCTGACTTTGTAAAGATAAAAAACCATTTTCTGAATTTCAACTAAGAAAGTGGTATCCGTGGTCTAAAGAATAGGGAGTATTAAAGAGAACCGGGGAAACTACTTTGGAATAGCTTCTATGGTTCTTTTAATCTATAGTATGATTATGTCTAACCGGCATGATCGGAAAATTAATACCTGAATAATTGTAATGCCAATAGCAACGACAAAATCAATAACCGAATCACGGAAAACAAAAAAGAAATAATCTTAAAACTAATCGTTGCATTGGGCCTATTTGCATTTTACGCGTTACCAGAATATGGTAAGGAACTGTTTGTATCAAAGACTGGTACTATTGGACATCCTAATCTGTTTTTAGTCCTTTTATTAGCTTGCGGAATACTTTGGGGTTGGAAATTTTTAAAACAAATTGTCTTAATTTATTCCTCCACAACACTCATCGTGGTTTTATTTATGTTTTTTAGCATTCAGTTTAATATTCAAAAGCCCGGATTTTTGATATTAATCCCTATCGTTATATTAACATTATTCGCAACATATAAACTGATGAAGTTGGATGCAAATAAAAAGAAAGGCGATTCATTGGTTAGCACAGCCAAACCTTTATATTGAATAGCTAAGATTAGGCCCGGGGCTTCGACAAGCTCCGCCACCTCAGCTAATTAAAACTTTCAAAATTCCTGACAATTTAAGTACTCGAAGAACTCCTGGAACTTTCCTTCCTCCAAACCCAAATTTTATTTACTTTTAAGCATTAATCCCATTTGGAATTCAATATGAAACCCATGCAAAATCAATCATACAAAAAGATATGGCTCGCTGTTCTTCTTTCTTTGTGCTCCATTTTGATATACTCCCAGGAAGACATGGATGTGGGCCGCACGGGTTGGGAAGTAAAACGCCCGGTGATGGCTGCGGCATGCGAAAGTGGCTGTCCATGGGGTGAGCTGGGTAACTTTGTACAGGAAGCAATGAAACCTTACGGATATTCGGTTATTCTTTGTCGCAACTGCAACCGCACGTATGGGCCTGGATTGGTTTCGAAAAGTTCCTATCCGCCGCCGCTGGATGAAGTTAATTTACACGATGGCGTAAATACCCGTATCAATGCACAGGTCGATTTTGGGGTTACCTCCAGCGCTATGCTTAGTGCGGCTTATCATAAATCGTTGGCAGGTGGTGGCCCATACAAAAACTTACGGTTGATTGCCAAAGTGGAAGACCCGTTTTACTTTCTGGTGGCCATGAGGAAAGAATCGGGCATTAAGGATTTCAGGCAGATTAAGGAACAGAAAATACCGGTTCGTATTAAAGGAAGCGACGAAAACATGATGGCCATCCTCAAATATTATGGCATTTTACCCGAAGATATTCAATCGTGGGGCGGTAAGCTAAACGTTTCGGGAGAGGATGCGATGAAGGGGAATTTCGATATATTATCAGGTTTTCTGGCCAGTCCGGCAATGAATCCTGAATCAGCGGAATGGACAGCAATAAGTCAGAAGTACGACCTTTACTTTTTGCAGTTGCCCGACGATTTGCTGCAAACCATCAAGGCCCAGAATGTGGATGCCGAGTTGGTAACCGTTCATCACAGTTTGTTAAAAGGTGTCGACCGCCGGATTAAAACCGTAGGCCGCTCGGGCGAAGCCTTTTTTATCCGCGACGATGCACCCGAACAGGCAGCATACGATCTGGCCAAAGCCATCGACGAAAATCGCGGAGCGCTCAAATGGTTTATTCGCATATATACTTACGATACCCGCACGGTGTGGCAAAACTATGGTGTTCCATTGCATCCGGGCGCAGAAAAATATTATAAGGAAGTGGGATATATCCGTTAATCATGAAGAATTTTCAGGATAGCATAGATAAGCAGTTCGAATTTAACCAGGGGAAAAATCTTTTCTCTAAAGGAATATTGGCTTCGCTTCGGTTTAGTCCCGATACACTAAGAACCATTGAAAATATCAAGGAAATCGACAAGGCTTCGGAAAGTGTGTTGATCGATTATTTGACCGACAGGGCCATTCATGCGTTTTGCAAAATGAATCAGTACTATACGTTCGATAGCCAGGCACGGGTTTCGCTTAGGAATATTTATACCCATTTATTTGCAAGGCTTAAAAAAAAGGATTCTTCGGTAGAAGCAATAGCGCAAACGCATTACCGCCATTTGATAGAATGGATAACAACAACCAACCCCTTTGCCGAAGGAATCTACGAAGCCTGTGGGGCCACCGTTGAGCCTGTGTCATGCGCTGAATATAGCGCCGATTTGCAAATGAAAATTCTCCGCATTGATACAGCCCAAATTCTTCAACCAGTTTTGGATATGGGTTGCGGCGAACAGGGAAACCTGGTGCTGTTTTTACGTCAAAAAGGAATTGAAGCGTATGGATTCGACCGGTTTGCCTTCGATCATTCGTACCTGAGTCAATCCGACTGGTTCGAATACAGTTTTGGAAAAGACAAATGGGGAACCATAACCAGTAATCTTGGCTTTTCGAATCATTTTCATCATCATCATATCCGCGACAACGGGAACTACATTGCCTATGCCAGAAAATATATGGACATTCTCCATGCATTGAAAGTAGGAGGGAGTTTTCATTATGCACCCGATTTGCCCTTTGTTGAGCAATATCTGGATAAGGATGCATATCAACTTACGAAGCACAGGATCGGAGATTACGAATTTCAATGCAGTATCATAAAGCGAATGAAAGAAGAAATATAAAATAACCAACATGAAAAAATACATTTTTACATTAATAGCATTCACTATGTTAGTTCAGGTTACCATGAAGGCATTTGCACAGGGTCTTGCAGTGGTATCAGAAAGTAATAAACGGATTTCGTTTAATCAGGATAGTACTTTAAATGAATTCCGGATTTATATTCAGCGCAATATTGATTATTCGCATATTGACTCGAAAAAAATTGTGAAGAAAAACAAGAATTCCCAGCCAAGGGTATATATTCAGTTGGCAATAACAACAGACGGTATGGTAACTGATGTTTCTGTTCTAAGACCGTTACAGGATGATTTTGATAAGCAAGTGATCAAAATAATTGAGGAATCGCGTGGTTGGGAAAACTTCACGAAACAAAAAGTTCAACTTACATTTTCTTTTGTTTTTGACCCAGGTGGAGAATACCTTCAAAAGCTCAAATATTCCAAGCAAACTTTAAAATAAATTATTGCACATGAAAAATTACCAATTACTGTGTCAATTATTACTATAAAGCAACTATCTGGGTGTTTTTCTGGGTTGTTTACGATAATTGTTCTTACCCATAGCGACGTTAAAGTATATAAACAAAAGAAATGATTGGCATGTCTGCAGTTACTTATAAATCTATGAAAATACTTGACAAATTATACCTAAATCTTTACTGGGCAGGCCGACGAGGTAAAGGGGGTGGATGATAGATTATAATAAATTCGGCGCAAGCAATATCTGAGATATTGAAAAAAGCTTCTGCTCATTTGTTAGATACTCTCAAAAACTCGTCAGGTCTTTTGGCGGTATAATCAAAAAAATGCAATAGCCTTCATCATTATGTAATATATCTTTATAATTTTACGAATTATAGCATCCATTAAAATCAAGTATAGTACATTTATAACACGTGTATGTTATCGATAAAAAGAGGATTTTTAGTAGCATTTTTATGTTTTGTGGGAGCATTTTTGGGGTATTCTGTAGTTATCGCACAAAAAAAATCGCATACGATAATTAAAGGGAAAGTCTTCGATGCCAAAACCAACGAGCCCATTGCTTTTGCCAATATATTGCTTGTTGGGGAGCAAAAAGGCGTTACCTCCAATATCGATGGCGAATTCGTGCTTGAGTCTCCAGGTAAAGTATCTCAAATTCTCATTTCATATATAGGTTATAAAAAGGAATACCGCGACATAAAAGTGGGTGAAACGCAATACCTTTCTATCAAACTTTTTGAGGAATCGAAGAATCTGGAGGAAGTGAAAATCTGGTTCCGTAAACGTAAATATAAAAACAAGGATAATCCTGCCGTTGAGCTCATTCAGAATGTTATCAACAAGAAATCGGAGAACCGCTTTAGCGATCTCAACTACATGCGTTGTCAGAAATACGAGAAAGCTGAATTTGGCGTAAGCAACATCGACGAAAAGTTTAAGAAACGATGGCTGCTGAAAAAGTTCCAGTTCGTGTTCGACAATGTGGATACAACAAAGATTTCGGGGCAAGAGGTTCTTCCTGTTTATTTAAAGGAAAGAGTTGCAGATTATTATTTCCGCAAAGATCCCAAAAATGAAATAAGTATACATAGAGGCACTAAAAGTGTTACGTTCGACGGGATTGTAGACGACGAAGGTATTTCGGAATACGTAGATTATTTGAACACGGATATCGATATTTATGCCAACGATATTCCGCTGGTAACAAAACAGTTTATTGGCCCGCTGGCCGGTTCATCCCCCATCTTTTACAAATTTTACCTCTCCGATACGCTTGATGTAGACGGGCAAAGCTGCATTAAAGTATTTTTCTCGCCCCGGAATAAGACCGATCTGCTGTTACAGGGGTATCTTTATATCACCAACGATACATCATACGCTGTTAAGAAGGTCGATATGTATGTGAACCAGGGCATAAACCTGAACTGGGTACGTAACATCCGTATTAAACAGGAATATGCAAAGTTACCCGGCAGCAACAAGTATCTGCTTGCGACCAGTTCCAATACCATGGAATTTGGTATCACCAAAAGAAAGGGAATTGGTCTGTTCGGTCATTATAGCATTTCGTACAAGGATTATAAGATTAATGAACCATTCAGCGACAGTATTTTCTCGGTTAATCCACAATCGGTTATGCCCGATAGCGTCCAGTTAACCGAAGCCGAAATGGAAGCCTTGCGTCATAGTCCTTTATCGGATAGCGAAAGGGGGATTTATACCACCATGGATAGTGTGAAAAAGGTGCCGATGTTTAAGAATATTGTAAATGCAGTAAATATAGTAACCTCTGGGTATGGAGACCTGGGATATTTCGAAGTAGGCCCCCTGAGTACTTTCTACAGCTACAATCCCGTAGAAGGCTCGCGTGTACGATTTGGTGGACGAACAACCGATAAGCTGAGCAAAAAGATAAATTTAGATACTTATGCCGCATACGGGTTTAAGGACGAGCGGTTTAAATACTTCAGTTCTTTAACCTATTCGCTAAGTCCCAGGTCGTGTTTCGAGTTTCCTGTTAAAGCCATAAAAGTAAGTTATCAGCACGAAACGAAAATTCCTGGTCAGGAGCTTCAGTTTGTACAGGAGGACAACTTCCTGTTATCGATTAAACGTGGGATAAACGACAAACTGCTATATAACAAGTCGTTTAAAATAAGCAATGTAAACGAATTCCGGAATCATTTTTCGTACACATTGGGTTACGAGCATACCATTCAGTCAGCAGGAGGCAACTTGTTCTTTAATACAAACGATTACCTGGCACACACCAACACCAACGACCTCAATATTTCTGAATTTTCGCTTACATTGCGTTACGCACCGCACGAGGCTTTTTATCAGGGTAAAAAATACCGGCGTCCTATCATCAATAAATATCCTATATTCGAGTTACAATACATCACAGGAAATAAGGCATTTGGTAACGACTTTAATTACCACAAGCTAAACCTCTCCATTTTTAAACGTTTTTACGTTTCAGTATTGGGTTATTCTAATGTAAATTTTGAAGCTTCGAAAATTTTTGGGCAGGTGCCTTTCCCGCTGCTATACATACACAGGGCCAATCAAACTTATGCATATCAGCTCGAATCGTACAACCTGATGAATTTTCTCGAATTCGTGAGCGATCAGTATGTGTCGCTATTTATCGATCATGATTTCAACGGCTTCTTTTTCAATAAAATTCCTTTAATTAAGAAATTGAAATTCCGCGAAGTGGCATCGTTTAAGATATTGTATGGCGGGGTTACTAACGAAAATATGGACTATAACGCAGGTTTGTACAAGTTCCCGGTTTCGCCCGATGGAGTTCCGCTTACCTATACACTGGAGGACAAACCTTATGTAGAAGCCAGTATTGGTGTGGCAAACATATTGAAGCTATTCCGTATTGACCTGGTTAAGCGCTTTTCATACCTCAATAATCCCAATACTGCTGAGCTGGGCATCAGGGTGCGGTTTAAAGTCTACTTTTAATCTACCTTTTTAGGGCAGGCACGTAAAATAGTCGAATTGTTCTTTATAATGCCATACTATTTTCTTAAATTTAAAGTAGGTTTTTACTAAGCAGGCCATGGATAAGACTATTGATGAACTTCATTCCGAGCTGAAAGAATGTAAAGATAAATATGCAGCATTAGAGTCGAAATACAACGAAGAGGTAACACGCCTTAAGGAGACCGAAGAACAACTCCGTTTTAAAATGATGTTTTTGGAAGGGGTAGCCAATTCTACAATCGATGGGTTTCTGGTTGTTAATCCATATGGACAAAAAATTCTCCAGAACAAACGGACCATTGAGTTGTGGAAAATTCCGCAGGATGTAGCCGATGATCCCAGCGGCCTCAAACAGGTTAACCATGTAATGGCTATGACGGTGAATCCGCAGCTGTTTGTTACGGAAATTGATTTTTTAAGAGAACATCCCGATGAGAAAACGAGAGACGAGCTTGAATTAATTGACGGTACCGTTATGGACCGCTACTCTTCGCCTGTAATTGGAGCCGATGGCAAAAACTATGGCCGCATATGGACTTTCCATGATATTACCGAACGAAAGAATTTAGAGAAACAACTCATCCAGTTGAATGCCGATAAAGATCGCTTTATTTCTATTCTTGCACACGATTTGAGAAGCCCTTTCAATAGTTTGTTGGGGTTTGCTCACTTGTTGAAGTTTAAACTGCATCATTATTCGATGGAGAGGATAGAAAGTATGGTAGACAGCATTTATAATACAGCACAGAAAACTTTCCAATTGCTCGAAGATACGCTCTTATGGGCAAATATCAACTCGCAGAAAATAACGTATACTCTGGTATTAACCAATATTTCGGAAGTAATCACCGAGGTAGCTGGTATTCTTGAACCAAGCGCAAAAGCTAAAGATATCGCTATTGAATGTATTTCCGCAGATACGCTCAATGCGGAGCTCGATGTTTACATGTTTAAAGCAATATTGCGAAACCTGGTTTCGAACAGCATTAAATTTACCAATAAGGGTGGAGTTATAAAGATTGCTGCATCGCACGATCAGCAGCAGACCATCGTAAAGGTTTCGGATAATGGTGTAGGTATTGAACCTGTTATGTTAGAGAAAATGTTCCGTTTTACCACGTTGAACTCTACTCCCGGTACCGATAAAGAATCAGGAACCGGCCTGGGTTTATTATTATGCAAGGAATTTGTGGATAAACATGGCGGTAAAATATGGATCGATAGTATAGTCAATCAGGGTACTACCGTAAGTTTTAGTATACCCGATGTAAAATAGCCTTCCCATTGTAGTATATATTTCCTCATTCCATTGTACAGCGCAGGATTGTACTCAATTGGTATTTCCTTTAATAAGAATAAATGATTTTGTACATTCGCTTCAGCTTATTATAAAGCTTTTTTCCCCAAGGAACTCATTAATATTTTATAACCTTAACAAACAAATACGTATGAAGCATTTATTTATTCATCGCTTCTTTATTATGAGTCTGGTAATTGCGACCTCATGTTTATCAATGGTCAATGGACAGGCTCCTGATAATGGAACAGAAAAGTTTAAAACAGAATTTGCCTGGAATGCCAAAGTGAAGATATCCGGGATGATCAATGTTGGCGAAAGTAAACGAGGAACCCGCCGTGTTATCCCCATTACTGGCGGAACATTCGAAGGCCCTAAGATAAAAGGCGAGGTGTTACCTGGAGGAGAGGACTGGCAGCTTGTAAGACCCGATGGAGATACTGAGTTGAATGCCCGCTACCTTTTAAAAACCCACGACGGATATGTAATTCAGGTAATAAACCAGGTACTGATGCACATGCCTGCAAAAGGAGAGAAGGGCCCCATGTATGCCAGATCGGTGATCGACCTGGAAGCGCCATCCAACAGTCCTTACGATTATCTTAATCATTCCATTTATCTTGGTACGCTCGAGATGCCTAAGCTTCAACCCGGCGAAGAGCCCTATGTAATTATTGGAGTTTATCGCTTGTTATAAAACGGGTTTACCCGTAGCAATACCCAAAAGTAGCTTTCCTTGCAGCGAAGGCTCTTTTGGTATTTTGTTTTGTATCCTCCTTTGTAACTATTCATTTTATTGCTTCGTCTTAAAACTAAACAAGATTTAATTCAGCTATACAATGAATGCAAAAGGCGTTATTTTTATTCTCCTTATTTTCTGTAATTGTTCGGTAGTATGTTTTTCGCAAGGGAAAATCGAAAAATCCAAAGATGATTTAAAGCGAGGGTCATCAAAGGAGAGGTCACGTGGCCGGCGATCGGCATCGTCTTCCAGTTGCGACTGGGATAATCCATTCCTGGAATTAGCCGGGAAGGCCTTTTTGTATATTTCCTATTATTCATTTATTGGAAATTATGGTGAAGAGTACCATTTGCATAGCGATTTAACACGTCATCCATATTACAACGGATGGTCGGGGAACTATGAAAGTAGCGATTCTCTTCCTGCGGAGCGAAGAAGATTCAGGCTGGATATCGAAAATAAATTGCTGTACGATTTAGCCGACCTTGGCGGGAACCATTTAAAGGCCAAGATCCGGCCTTTCCAGTATTTCTATATGCAAACCGATTATTTTCAGCTTATAGAGATTGTGCGTCCGCAGGAAAGTGTTTCTAGCCTTGCATTATTCAACTTTACCTTTTGTTACGACAGGTTGAGGTTCGAAAAATTTAATCTGGGCTGGGCCCTTGGTGTAAATTATGTGGCAAGCGATGTTCAAAAAGTTGGCATTTCAGCAGGATTAAATGCCGAGGCGTTTCTATTTAAGAACCTCAGCTTGTATGGCTCTATGAAATGGGGGAGTGTAAACCATAGCCCTGTAAATGAGCTCGAAATACAATTCAGGGTTCATAAAAACCGGTATTTTTATACGGTTGGTTACGAACATTTAAAAATTGGTTTGCCAACATATAACTTTTTGGCCGCAGGTGTTGGGATTTATTTTTAGGACATTGGTGCATCTGAATCAGTGTCCGACGAAGTAGAATCTATATTGTGTGGCTACTTTTTTCTTCCCTTATCAACTTTAAAGTATCCAATGCTTTCCTGAAGTTGGGCCGCCAATTGGTTGAGTTTCTCCGAACCGGTTGACATTTTTTCGCTGACAACAACATTTTGCTGGGTAACAGTGTTGAGTTCCTGAATAGCATTATTTATCTGCACTGCACCCGAAGATTGTTCTATACTCGCTGCAGTAATCTCCTGTACCAGTTTGGCACTTTTTACAATTTCGCCAATTAAAGTTTCCAGGAGTTGAGAGGAGTTTTCTGTAATGTTTACACTTTGTGTAGCCAGGGTAACTATTTCGTCGGCAGCTAGCTTGCTTCGTTCGGCCAGTTTACGAACTTCAGCGGCAACTACAGCAAAGCCCCTGCCGTGTTCGCCAGCGCGGGCAGCTTCCACCGCCGCATTCAAGGCCAGTATGTTGGTTTGAAATGCAATGTCGTTGATGATGCTTATTTTGCTTGCAATTACCCGAATGGAGTTTAGGCTTTCCTTGGACGATTCGCCCACTTTCTGCACGCCATCTGAAATTTTTTCGGAGATTTTTTCGGTTTGTTGGGCGTTATCGGTATTTTGTTGAATGTTGGCCACCATTTCCTCCATCGACGAGGATACTTCTTCTACCGAAGATGCCTGCGAAGTAGCGCCCATGGATAACCGCTGCGATACATCGCTGAGCTGCTGACTTGTATCGGAAAGGTTTACAACGTTATCGTTTATATCTGTTACAACCCTGGTAAGGTTTTGTTTGATTTTTTCGCTGGCAAGGATGAGTTTCCCTAAGTCATTTTGTTCATCAACTTCAAGCTTTTCTATTTTGGTATCGAGGTTCCCATTGGCAATTTCATCCAGCTTATCAATAGCTTTAGTTAACGGACGCACCACCGAAATGGAACCATAATAAAAGCAAACAACGCTTACTCCTATGTTTATCAAGGCAATTAAGATATTTATTCCGGTATGCCCATCGTAGTATTTATATTTTATACCTACTGTAAGCATAATAAACAGCAGGTTAATGAGCCAAATAATACCTACACGGATAAAAATGGAATTTTTAAAAAAGCGGTTGAGTAATAAAACAGCAGCAATACCAGCCGCAAGAATACTAATGAGGTTACTTACAAAGAAGTTCATAGGTGTGGTTTGTTGGTGATTAAATGAGGCTCAGAGGGATACAGGAATACCGGCATTCCGTCGTGAATCTTACCCAATTTAGAGATTTTTTTGATATCTGGCTTACATACAGCTACTTTTTTAAAGTATATTTTGAGAAAATTTTAAAACTTGACATTAAACAAATTATGGCTTAACTTTAATAGTAAAGTTTATTCAATAAACCCCTCCCTTCATCCCTTATTATATCCGATAAAGTTCAATTTTTAAATACTCAAATTATGAAAAAAATGTTTTTATCGATTGTAGCTATACTAGTTATAGCTGGGTGTAAGACCAACAACCAAACCAAGCAGGTTGACTTTGCTGCAATAAAAGATACTATTGCTTTAATTGTAGATGAGAACAATAAAGCCGCAGCAAACAAGGATATTGAGGCGTGTTTTAGAGACTACTCCGATGAATGTCTTACTATTGGTACCGATCCGGGAGAGTTCTGGTCGTTTAAAGAAGCCAGAGCCATGACAAAACAGATGTTTACTGATACTTCACATCATTTCCTACTGATAAAAGTGGAAAAACGTGAGATACAGGTGGCTCCCGACGGAAATTCAGCCGTTGTTATTGATCAGTTTTATCCGTTTTTCTCACCAAAAATTCTTGCTCGTGGAACGATTTACATGGTAAAGATTAATAACAAATGGAAAATTCATTTAATAAGCTGGGCCATGATTCCTAAAAACGAAGATTTAGCAAAACTGAATAGTGCTATTAAATAAATTTTAACCATGGAAGTAATTGACTCTGCCAGTCTTCTAAAACACTGGCAGAGTTAAATTCCAGCTTATTTCTTTTCCAGTATCAGCACAATCTTGTTAAAGTCGGCTGCGGCATTGATTACTTTCCTGTAATCCTGGAACCGCGATTTGGGGTAATAAATCGACTTATAATCTTCGTGTACCTTCACGACGATCTGGTTTTTATTCATTTCGTATTCTGAAGTGAAGTAGCTGGTTGGTGTTCCATCATCTTCAAGCAATTGTACCTTCATTTTCAAGGCATCCAGATTGTTTATTTTGTATCCATCGGGTATAGTTACTACTAATTCGCGGTAATAAGAACGGTTAAAGTCGTTCTCCACATCGAATTTGCGTTCTTCTTCCTGGTAAAGCTCTACCTGGGGGCCAATTAATTCGCCGATTTTAAGCAAGTATTTATTCCCGGCCTTTTCGAGCATAGACGAAGAACTGCTTTTTGCATTGATAATAAGCGGTTTTATGCCAAAATTCTCCATACCCTTATTTTCAATGGAATAATCGGAAACGGTTACTCCGGCAAAAAAGTTTTTAAGAATAAATTCGTCGATATTTTTATGCTGATCCTGCGGCATGAAAGAGTAATAAGGCTGAATAGCTTGTGCATAATAGCCTTCGAGTACAAGCTTGTATTCAAGTGTAGGGTTATCAACCATTTTCGAAAAGTCGACCTTTACATAGTGGTTATGTTTGGTTTTGTCAAATGCGGTAGGTTCAATAAATTTAATTTCGCCAATGCCGGTGGTCATTCCTTCAACATTTACCTGTTTTACAAACAAACCGTAGTTGTTGAAGAGGTTATAAGGTGTAAAACCTACCCTATAGGCGAATGCAGCAGGGCAGAGGTATTCTTTAATGGTCGGGAAGTACAGCATATACTCGTCGAGGAAGTTGTATGATTCAAAATCAGGGTCGAAACGTTTTTCGTAACGGTTACTGGTAACAACCACGCGGTACTCGATTTTCAACTCATCGAAAATAGCAGCAAATAACTTGGTAATTCCGACATTGTTCGTGTTTTTGTATTCAAGAATTACATCGAGCATTTTGTCGTTATCGGAAACATTCTCCTCCACACTGAAATTTTGCTTAATGTAATCTTCCACCTTGCGAATAATAGCAGCCTGGTTTTTCTCCGAACCAAGGTTTATTTTCTTAATAAGATCTTTGATCTTTTTCTCCGTTGTTTTCGTTTTGGGCTCGTAAATGAGGGAACTAATGCTGCTTGCTGCATTCACGTAGTTGATGATTTCTTTCTTATCCTGCGATTTGTTTTCCGAAAGCTTGTAAACCACCTGCATGAGGTTAGGGTCATATACTGCAAAGAGCTCCTGCTTGGCGGCAGGTATCGAATCCATTTTTACAGACAGCACGTTTCGCCCGTCTTCTGATACTGCCGGGAGCATATCGGGAAGCTTATTGTAGCTTTTGGCTTTAAACAGCAGGTTCGATGGGCTTATAATTTTGAATTCGACATTTTTCTTAAATACATCACTTTGCAGAATCTGCGAACGCCCATAATATTCAGCATCCTGATGGAACACGATGATGTATTCGATTTCGCTTCCAGCGTCGAGCCCTTCTAAAGCAAAGTAACGGTATACGCTTTTTGTTTCTTTATCTTCGCCTACCTTAACATCACTTTCTTTTAGCTCTTTAATTGCTCCTTGCGAAGTAATTACGCGGGCTTTGGTAACGAGCATGCGTGTATCGTCCGAAAATGGAAGAAAAATCCTGTTGTTTCTCATAATGCCTTCATCATTATTGGCCTTGATAATTTTATGAATGAGGATATAAGAAGTTAAAACATCGTTGTTATAAGCATATTCGATTATTTGATTTTCTTTAAGAATTACCGATGAATACTCTTTTTCGGAAGCCGAAATGGTATGCAACTTAGGGGAATCCTCCCAATTGTATGTTTTATAAATGGGTTCCTGT
>DATALJ010000200.1:0-8862 GCA_036261135.1 Bacteroidales bacterium | reverse complement strand
TCCTTTTGCCATGGATCCTGTGGTTTATAATTTCTCTTTTAATCATAAAGGATCCAACGCTGCTTTACTGACAGGAAATGAAGCCTTGATGCCCGAAAGAATATCGGATATCTTATGATTAGTCCCTTCGAACGAAGGAGGAATAAAGCCGGATGCGATAACCGCTGCCTTCAAAAGGCTTAAGTAGTCGTTACCAAAGTTAAACAGGTCAGATAACTGTGTAATATCTTTTGAATCCTTCAGGTCAAGCGAGGTTAAGCGTATTACAGGTTCTGTAATTACCCGCACATACGATTCGAGCGGGGGTACAATGTCCTTATCACGCCCATAAACGCCCAAATCTACAGAAATATTGATCACGCGTGCGCCTTCGGGATAGTCCATGCCCAGAAAGAAGATGTCGGACCAGCAACTATGCGTTAAATCCATGCGTACAGGAGTCTTCTCCTGCAAAACAGGGAATAAAACTACACCTTCGGGGCGTTGTAATAATTTGGGATGAATCTTCAAGGGATGTTCATCGAAATGACCTACGCGAAACATCCACTGGTTACCCCTGCTGGAACGAACACTTTTCCGAACCTGGTCGGCAAGAATTTGAAAAGTCAGATGATGATAACTCTCGGCCAAACAGCTGAAAATATTGGAATTTGGCCCATTCTTCTGCATTTCGGCATAAAAAACACCAATGGCCTTCTCAAAGTTGCGTTTCAACAAGTTCTCAAAACCCTCGGAAGGAATTATTCCTGTACCCGGGAATTGGGGCGATGGCATTAAATAAAACCTGAACCCCGCATACAAGAAGATACTTGCACGAACACGCTCGTAAAGGTTCGCGGAAGTCCTGCGAAAGTCGTCGAGCTCCTTCATAGATTGCAGCATTCCATCTACTGACAAGCCTTTGCAGAGCTCCTGAAATGATAAGTCGCGTATTTCAGGCTCAACCGATGTTATTGTTTTTATGAATGGGTTCATACGTAATTTTCAGCAACAACAATTAATTTCTCTTAGCAGAATCGGCCATTATTTGAATCATATCAGCCAAAACCTCCTCTTTTTGGCTTCCCGACAATGCCAAAGCGAGCTGAGCCTGGAATAAGCCAAATTTCTTACTGGTATCATATCGGTTCCCCTGCATTTCCAAGGCAAGGTATTTATCAGTATCGGCTAATTGCTGAAGCATGGGCGCTAATAAAATATTACTTTTCTGAGATTTTATATACTCATCCAACATATCAAAAATAGAAGGTTTAAACACATGCATACCTATAAAACAAAGGAAATAACCTGCACGCAAACCGGGAGTATGCAAGTGAAGCTCTGCTTCGCTTATGGATGGTTTTTCAATAATCTTCTCAATTTGGTAAACGCCTTGCTCGTTCAACTGCGCTTTACCGGTAAGCGTTCCATAGCGCCCAATCAGGTGCTCGATGGTTGGCTTAACGGCTGAGACTGAACAATCCTCACGTTGCGCTAATTCTATTAGCTGCTGGGCACAGCGCTTGCCTGCAACATCAGAAATATAAATATAATCGCCCAATAAAAGCAGGAACGGTTCATTATTAACAAACGACCGCGCCTGATAAACGGCATGACCGTAGCCATGAGGTTCTTTCTGAACCACAAAAGTAAGCCTATCCAATAAATTTGTAATATGTTGAGCCTGCGTTTGAGCCCATTCGCTATATTTGAACGCTTGTAGTAATGTAGAACGGAGTGATTGGAAACCATCGATATATCGTTCGGGGTCGCCAGGCGCACAGATTATGCAAATTTCTTCAATTCCACTGGAAAAAGCTTCTTCGGCAATAATCTGGATAATGGGTTTATTGATACCATCGATATCCAACAATGGCAACATGGTTTTTTGAACTGTATCAGCTACCGGATAGAGGCGTTCACCGCGTGCAGCAGCAGTAATTACGGCTTTTTTTACGTTCATTTTTTACAAACTTTGGTGTAAATAAAGTATAGCATTGGCAAAGCTCTCCCAGGATAATTCTTTCTTTAATAACTCAATTTCGGCATTAAACCTGGGTTGCAACTGTTCATTAAAATATAATTTTATGGCATTGGCTGTTAGGTCAACAGAAGGTGTATCGACAATGATCCCTGTTTTCATGTGATGGATCGTTTCTTTCAAGCCACCTACATCGGTTGCAATTAATGGAACATTGAAATGATAGGCAATAGAAGTAATACCACTTTGTGTTGCCGATTTATAGGGTAATACACAAACATCGGATGCAGCAAAGAAGCCAGGAACCTGTTCGTCCGAAATATAATCGTTGAAAACATACACATTTCCCTTGTTCTTTAATCGGTTGATCTGCTCTGTATACTTATCGAAACTCCCATACGGCTCGCCTGCTATAATTAGCTGGTAGGAATCATCGAGGGTTCCGAAAGCATCGATTAAAATATCAAGCCCTTTGTAATCGCGAATGAACCCGAAAAACAGCAATGTCTTCTTGTCCGGATGAATCTTGAGCTTTGCACGCGCATTACCTTGTTCCGGTTTGCTTCCAAAATGATTGTAAAGCGGATGTTCGCGTTTAATGTGCTTTGCATCAGGGATAAAAGTAAGCAGATCGTTCTTCACCGTCTCACTCATGGCAACAAAGCCATCATTATGTTTTAGAAAATAGCGTGTGAACGGTACATCGAAAAACCGTTTCTCGTGCGGAATAACATTGTCGAGAATGGTTATAACCTTCGTTTTTTCGGGCAGCATCTTTGCTACAGTGCCTAACGAAGGTCCAAAGAATGACATCCAGTACTTCATAATGAGTAAATCCGGCGCATACTGTTTAATGGCACGCGCTGTACTCAGGTAAGTAAAGGGATTGATGCTATCCAGTTTCTGGATAGAAGGTATAGCATCTGCTTTCTCATCATTTGTAACCATCTGCGTTTTACCAGGAAACAAGAAATCCGGGTATTGACGGGTAAATGTGAATGCCTTGATTTCATGATTCTTTTCAAACTCGCGATACAACGAGGCATTGAATTGAGCTATTCCTCCACGGAAAGGGTAAAATGTTGATAAATAAGCAATACGCATAGCTAATGGATATGCAATAAAGATAATACAAACGAGAGAATTAATCTATTTTTTGATTAGGTTAGTTATATTTCCAAAGATTGAGGCCACGGAAATATCATGCATACAGCTACGTTCGCGCTTGCAGGTATTGCCATAATAGCAATCGCAACCAGTCGATGGCTCTACTATAGCGCCATTCCCGTAAAGATAAAACTCGTGCTTGTTGAAGATATTATTCATAAGTACGAGCGGTACTTTAAGCGCAGTAACAATATGCATCATCATCGACACCTGGGTTACCACAAGGTCGCACTTGGAAGTAAGCGCTATAAATTCTTTTAACGAGAAGTGTCCCGGGTAATACGCACCAGTTTCGGCAGACAGATAGCGATTGTTTTCGTCCTCAGCCTCTCCCCCAAGCAACATGGGAAAATATCCGTTCTTCTGCAATTCCTTAATGAGCTGAATCCAGTATTCATTGGGCCACAAGCGTGTTGTCCACCGTTTACCACAACCGGTATTAAGGCCTATAATGGGTTTGCCGCCTTCTTTCTGCTTTAAAGAATCCCATTTCGCAGCATATTCGGGATTTACATCAAGCAAAAACGGTTCGTCGTTGAATTGCAAATGGCAGATTTCAAATATTTCGTCGAGGTAATGTTTTGTATTCGTCTTGGAAATATGGTCAAAGAGACCGGTTATAAGCTTGTGTTCCGCAGCAGGCGTAGCAATATCGATATGATGATTGTTCCAGATAAAGCCATACTTTTCGGTTGCAGTAACATCCTTAAGTAAACTGCAGGCTTCGGGCTCTTTGTCGAGATTAATAGCTATATCGAACCGGGTATTTTGAATGGTGTAAACCGCAGTAAAATCGAACTTATAGATTACATCGACCTGGCTGGCTGGCAGAATATCGGGCGATTGCGTTACCCAGGTTATGTGACATCCCGGATACAGGGCCCGGTATTTCACAATTAATGGCGTAGTTCGGATTACATCGCCAATTGCACCGAGTTTAATTATTAAAATGCGCTTGGATATTGGCTCATACATGTCGCACGAGGAGCATTCTTTGTTGTATAGCTTGTTGGGTTTACAGGGTATATGACCTTTAAAATAGCGACAGTCAAATTTTAACGATTCAATCATATAATTGAACTAATTCTTAGGTTCTATCTTACTTACAAATGTTTTTTGGTAATCATCCAACGAAGTGGTTTTGAATTTATCTTCAGCAATAAAATTTAAAATCGGCTCCATTTGAACAGGAGTCAAAAAGCCGGGCATGACACCTATTAGTTGCAGGTTCTCGGTAATATAAGCTATTGCCGGGTAACCGGGATCGAGTTTCTGAGCCTGAAACAAAGCCATCGCAAATTGATGCGTGGATCGGCCACCTTGTCCGGGATTGCCAAACTTATAACCAGCAAACTCAACAGAGTCCTTGCCTTCCGCATTAAACTTTACGGGATAATAATTGGCACTCAGATAGGCAGCGATGGTAGGATTTTCAAAGGTTTCCTTATCCATCCTTTTGCACCATCCGCACCAATCGGTATAAATATCGATAATAATTTTCTTTGGAGCCTTCTTATTGAGTTCCAACGCTTCTTTCAGCGTATACCATTTCACTGCTTTGTCTGCCTTTTCTTGCGAGAAAGCAGAGGAACCCACCAAAATCAACACTACTACAAGACCTAATATTCTTTTCATTCCAGCAATAATTCGTTTTAAAACATTCAGTTTAATCAATTTAACTCAAAGGCTTGTATTGAATGTCATATTTACAAAGTTACAATTAAAAATGTTCGGTAATATACCAAAACACAAACCCTTTAAAAATCATACGTAGAAAAAACATTTTTTTCTACTTTTAGCCAGTCTACGAAAAGAGACTAACATGGTTTGCTTAACATCACAATCTTTTAATATATTTATACATAAAATTTAAACTACGTATCATGTCCGATCAAAAGAAATTTATTCCGTTTGTATCGCCCGACACGAATATGGCCGAGTTCACAACACGAGCTTTGCTTATCGGGCTTATTATGGCGGTTGTATTGGGAGCGGCCAATGCCTACCTTGGACTTAAGGCAGGTATGACCATTGCAGCTACATATCCGGCCGCTGTTATTGGTATGGCGATTCTCCGTACTGTCCGCGGTTCTGTTCTCGAGGAAAACTTTGCCCGTACGGTAGGTTCCATTGGCGAATCGGTTGCAGCAGGCGCTATCTTTACTCTTCCTGCATTTTTTGTTTCCGGAATATGGAAAGATTTCTATACTCCCGGGCATTACTTTACCTCTACATTGATATTGATTGCCGGAGGTATTCTGGGTATTATGTTTGTAGCCCTACTGCGCCGGGTAATGGTAGAAGATACAGAACTTCCCTTCCCTGAATCGGTTGCGGCAGCTGAAATACATAAAGCCGGCCAAAAATCGGGTGGTAATTCGAAGTTTCTTTTTGGAGCAATGATTTTCGGAGCCTTGGTAAAATTTCTTGGCGAAATCAAGCTATTTGCCGTGTACTGGGAAAAATTTGTAATTTTTGCCAAACAAACGGTGACAGGTACCAACTATACTGGGCAAGGTGGAATGATGATCGGTTCGCCGGGTATTAGTCCTGCTTACATGGGTGTAGGCTATATTATTGGTCCAAAGCTCGCATCGCTCAACTTTAGCGGTGGGGTTATTGCATGGGGTTTACTAACACCAATGATTTTGTACTTTATGGCTCCATCTTTGGATTTGAATGCAATGGCTTCGGCCCTTATGGCTAATGATCCTTCGCTAAGCGCAGATGCTGCAATGACTAAGGTATGGACTACTTCATTTTATTCCATATGGCGATATGTTGTAAGACCTATAGCCATTGGAGGTATGCTCGTTAGTGCAGTTTATACACTTTATAAAATGCGTAAAAGCCTTACTGCCGGTATTGCACGCTCGGTAAACGATGTTAAAAAAGCCGCAGCCGGCACACAGGTGGACATTCCCCGAAACGAAAAAGATATAAGCTTTACATGGATTATGGTTGGTATTGGTGCAGTTGCTTTACTTACCTTCTTCATTACCTTTTTTATATTTAACACATCGGCACTGGTAGCATTTGTTGCTGCAACGGTAATGATTATTCTTGCATTCTTCTTTGCGGCTGTGTCCGGCTATCTTGTAGGTATCATGGGTTCAAGCAATAATCCTATTTCCGGCTTAACGCTTACAGCTTTGGTTGTTACTGCTTTACTTATGGTTGCACTTGGTGTAACAGGCAACGAGGGCGTAGCTTCCGTATTAGGTGTTGCCGCAATTGTTTGCGTATCGGCCGCTGTAGCCGGCGAAATGCTTCAAGACCTTAAAGCAGGACATATCCTGGGTGGAACGCCCTGGCGCATGCAGATTGGCGACATCATTGGTGTGATTCTATCAGGTGCCGTTATGTTCGGCGTACTGGTATTCCTGAATGATGGCGATATTGCTAAAGGCGCACGTGAAGGTTACGTAGGCGGTTTCGGCAGTACAAATCTATCGGCCCCGCAGGCCAGCCTAATGGCTATACTTTCCAAAGGTATCGTTGGCGGACAAATGGCATGGCCATTGATTATCGCAGGTATGCTCATGGGAATCGGCTTCATTATGATGCAGGTTAAAAGCCCTATGCTTGTTTGCGTTGGTATGTACCTGCCGCTTGAAACAACCTTTGCTATTTTCCTTGGTGGCGTAGTAAAAGGTATTGTAGAATCCATTGCCGAAAAACGCAAATTCAGTGTAGCTCAGAAAACGAATGTAGAAAACATAGGCGTATTGCTTGCTTCAGGCCTTATTGCCGGCGAAGCGCTCATGGGACTTGTAATTGCCATATTTGCTGTTGGCGATATATTTCTATATGACGTATTCGCGTTCTTCAATAATCCGCCATTCTGGATCAGCACGATTGTTCTGGTTCTTATAGGCTGGGTATTGGTTCATTATCCTGTAAAAAATGCAGGGAATGCGAATGATCCTGTTCCGCCAAGCGCGATGTAGGAAGTCAAAAGAGACTAAGTAATTAAGTAATGAGGTGATTAAGTGCAAAGCGCTCCTCATCGCTTAGTTACTTAGTTACTTAATCACTTTAAATTGTAAAACATTGACTAAAAAAGCCGCTCCCAACTACCTTGACATGGTTCCGATCCACAAGGTTGAGGAATACGTTGAAGAAGAAGGTAAAATAACATTACTCATTCCCAAGTTCAGAAAGGAATGGATGCGCAGGTGGTTTATTCCCGCAAGGCGTTCGAAGCACTTTCGCATACATTTGGATGAGTTGGGAACTGAAGTTTGGCGACACATTGACGGAAAAACCGATGTACATAGCATTTGCCAGCGTGTTTCAGAATACCTTCAACGTAGCCAAAAGCAAGAAGCGCATTTGGAAGAACGGGTTACGGTATTTCTCAATCAATTATACAAAAACAGGTTTATTGTTTTTCAGAAAATGTAAATACATTACAATTAGAAATAAAGAATGAGGTTGTGTTAAATCCTACGGAGATGTCATTCCGGCAAAGGCCGGAATCCCTGGCCTCTTCGTAGTAATTGGATTCCGGCCTCCGCCGGAATGACAATCGACCCATAGAACAGAACCTCTTTTCGATACCCTTTTTACTCAGTACATCCTGCTAATTCGAGCTCACTCCATCCCATCCTGCAATCCGAGCCAGAATGTACCACATGGCAAACGCTTTCCGATTGGAAGTGATATGCTGCGAATTATGATCGCCAAACATAATTGTACCTCCTGGAGTTTCCCGATTCTCATACCAGTATACTTTCTTGGTATGTATATTCTGCCAATCGGCAAAGAAATTACCGCCGTATTTTGTCGAACTGGCATCCTCACTGGCATCATCATAATAATTACCAGCCATATCGTGGGTATCAATTCCGTAATAGTCCAAGCAATAGTAATTATGGCTCTTACAATAGTTCAATATCAAATCGGCCTGATTTTTAGGCTTACCTGTACCTATATTGGTGGTAAAGGCATGACCAGTCAGGAATATAAACGTAACCGGGTTAATACGTTTACCGGCACCACTGCCGATTTTAGAACCACCAACGCCATATTCATTGATGAGTGTTTGCATTCCCGGGATATAGTTAACAGAAACATTGTGCCCCGTGATATCGCACCAACTCCACATAATAACATTTACATCGGCATTGTTTGCATTATCCAGAAAGTTTCTTGTTGTTTGGATAAAGGCGGTTTCGTTGGCACTTAAGTCCACGGCTTGAACTCCATTGGGAGCATATGACTCCAAGGCATAATCATGAAAATCGAGCTTTCCAACTACGGGATTTCCACTATTCGTTATTGCAAACAAGGTATCATCGCCTGCTTTAAAACCGGGCAATCCAAACATACCCCGCGAAACATGGGTTCCGTGCGAGGTATGCTGATAGGCGATATGAAGATTTTTTCGCGCAAGATAAATATACTTCTTAGGAATGGCGCGTAGTACAGAGTCGAAAGCTACGGTATGATCTGCAATAATAGTTGCAGGAGGCAGGATTCCGGGAGTATCCGGATTTACAGGATCGTCGGTTTTACTATCCTTCTCACAGGAAACAATAAAACACATCAACAGAATGATGCTTAATAATTTTGGTTTCATGTTTTGATAATTTGGTTTAGGTTTGGGTGTAAAACGTTCTATTATACAACAAATTGCAACATAAAGTTACATTTTACGCGAATAACGTTCTACAACTGGTTTTTATCATTGCCCATTAATATTATTTGGAGTTGGTGCGATATCACGGGGC
>DATALJ010000199.1:0-2611 GCA_036261135.1 Bacteroidales bacterium | reverse complement strand
GCTACTAATATAACCATGGAGGGCTTTAATGTGGCAAGGTTGGCAATGGGAAGACCCATGCCTGCGCATAGCTTTTCCAACGCTTTGTAGCTGGTGTCGGACAATACGGTTTTCAATGTTTTGCCATCGGTAAGCATCATTTTTTGCATCATCTTTTGGGCTACTTCCGGCCTTTGAAGTTCATCGGCATTGGTTTCTAATACAATAGCAGCGGAGTGGGCATAAGCGCTGTCGAACGGTGCTGGTAGGGGAAAATCGCTGGCACGCAGCAGATGAACAGTACCTCCCAGGTACATGTTTGTGCCTTTGCCGGTAACTTTCCATACGGAGGTTTGGGCATTTACTACGACGGCTGCAAATAATGCGAGTGTAAATAATATTGCTTTTTTCATAAACGGTGATTGATTTAAGGTTAATGGGTTAAAGGTATAAAAATTACATAGAAATCAATTGCAAAACAGAAGTGTGCTCGTCATGCTGTTCTGTCATGTTTTTGTGTTGTTTAACAATGGTAACGCCTTGTTTTGTGATCTTCACCTGCTGCTTTGTCATGTTTTTATGCTGTTTTGTCATGTTAATGCGTTGTTTTGTATGCGGAAGGTTCGGATAAATGCGCGTAACGTGCTGTTTTGTCATGTTTTAGTCCTGTTTTATGATGTTGATGCGTTGTTTAAATATGTTATTGCTTAACGTAAATCCCTTTCGATGCAAAGTAAAGGAGTTATGCGGTAAACACGAAAAATGCCGGACGTGTTTTGAGCCCGGCATTCGCATAGTAACAACCGATGAGAACGGTTTAAGCTACTTCTTTTTTGGTGCCTTTACCGTTATTCTTGTTTTTAAGGGTTTTTCCTTTTCCGTAGTCGGGAATGAAACGGAGGGATTTGTAGCGGTTAATAAAAGCCTGGTCGTCGATCATACCTTCAATGAGGTCGTCGAGCGTGTCGAGGCTTTTGCGTAGATCGGAAATGATGGTGCTAATGTCTTTGCCATCGTTTACTTTTCCGGAGTTGGCTACGCTTCGCCGCTGTGTATATTCGGCACATTCGGCAATCATTTGCCGGATGAAGGAGATTTCTTCGGCCGTTACCTTGTATTTTTGCAAAGCAGGGAGCAGCGCTTCGGCTTGCTGGGCAATGGACTGGCAACGGAGGAGTGCTTCTTTCTCCACGCCACGCGACAGGCTCGACATGGATAAGTCTACCAACGGGAGCAATTTACCATCGTTGGTAATTTTAGCGTAGGCGCTCATTTTGCGGCATAATTTATACGTGGCACTGATGACCTTATCGAAGCAATCGTTTTTGGGTGCAGTATAACTTGATGTAACTGTACCTGAGATGTTTATTCCTTTTTCTACGATCTGCCTGCATGAGGACCTGATAGTTTCAACCAAAGCAGAAATTTCGGGCTCGTTTTCCCATATCGATTTCTCTTTGTCTAGCCCCGCTATGACATTTTCGGCCATGCGGTGGAAATTGAATTGGTTCTGTTTCATACTTGAAATTTTTTAAATTTTGCTTGTTGCTGATATTATCCGCAGTCAATTAAAGACTGTGGGTTCGGTTGTTACCACTTGCTTATTTTTTGTAAAGGCCTGCCATGCTTGTATTTTTTGCATGGTGTTCATTTGTAAGACTTAGACTGTTTAACATTTTAACACAGAGATCACAGAGAAAAAAACGCCCAGCGATTTATTGTATCCATATTCAAAAAATAAATCTCTGTGTTATATTAAACAGTTTCTTTAAAATCAGATAGGTCAAAACTTTTACTCCAACGCACAGCTTTTTTACAAAAGCATTCCCCTAAAACAAATCTGTAAGGCCAAATTAGAAAACATGTTTTTAAAAACCAAACGATTAGGTAAAAATTTTTGTATTACAACCTTGAACGTATTGTAAAACATAAAAAATAAATGGCCGAACGCTTGTGCTTTGTTTTACAATTCTATACATTGGTGCTACGAAAATGATCCTGCGGATTGGTGAGGTTGAGGGAAGATAAGGCGTTCGGGTGATTTTTCAATAATTAATTATGATAGCCAACATGATAATACAATATATGCAAATAAATAGGAGAGTATGCGAAGTAGATTCGGATAGCACAGGTATACATCATGCGGTTTTCATAGTAATTTTAAAGGTGCAGTATGAGCGCGCTGGCAATGGTGAATAATAAGTGGACACGAGGTTCTTCCGCTGCATACCGTCACTGGTAGTGGGAATATGTAAATTGAAACAGCTATGAAGATTATTAAAGCTTTATTGATTATTTCGTATATTTCATTTGGGTTGTTGATATTGATTACTTTGTTTGGGTTGATTCATCGTCTGACTAATCCTGGATATAAGAGTATTAGCAATCATGATTTACAGCAAATTTCGATTCTATTGTTTTTTAATTTACTCCTAATTGCTATAATGATTGGTTTTAAGCAATCACATAAGTAGTCTTGGGTTATCTGCAAGTATTTCTTTAATACAATCATCACTTCAACAACTCGCCCTTTATTCCCATTAACCCACTGGGAAGCCCATAAACAAATAAGCGTTTGTAATTCATGTTTTTTTACAAACACTTCATACAAACGCTTATCCGGGATTAACCC
>DATALJ010000197.1:0-13223 GCA_036261135.1 Bacteroidales bacterium | reverse complement strand
AACAAGGAATTAATTGAGCCAGCCAACTTAAATAATCATTTATACCTTACCATTTAACAATTCTTTTCTTACCTTTGCGTTCTAGTAGAAACCGGATAAAATGAATGCTTATGACTGAAAAACGAAGCGTTTATTTATGTTTCCGGGGTCGTGGAATTTTGATTGGGGGATTAATTTTTTTCATGTTAGGCACAACAGAATGCACAGCCACAAAAACGTACAGGGTTTATACATGCTCCGGCTATACGTACATAAGCGATAGTAAAATCTATTACAAAAACAGCAAAAAGAGAGTAAAATTACTCAAACGAAACCATAAAAGGATTTCGAATCACCGTTGAGTACGTGCATATTCAACGTCGTTGATACAACAAAAAATCAACAGAAGATAAATAAATATGTATTTTTAATAACAGTTCAAATACATACAGGGTTGAAACAAATGTTTCTGTTGGTTTTTTGTGTATTTTCGAAGAAAAAAAGATATGGAACGTACGATAAAATGGGGAATTCTAGGAACAGGCTGGATAGCCAGAAAATTTGCCGACGGATTAAAAAGTGTTCCGGATGCGGAGCTTTATGCGATTTCGTCGCGGAGTAAAAGCACGGCAGACAGCTTTGCCAAAGAGTATAACATTCCTGTAGCGTACGGATCGTACGAGGAAATGGCTAGCGACGCTAATATTGACGTGGTGTATATTGCTACACCCCATAATTTGCATTGCGAAAACACATTGATGTGCCTGGAAGCCGGACGAAATGTGTTGTGCGAAAAACCTTTTGCCGTTAATGGGAAAGAAGTTCGCATGATGATAGAAAAAGCGAAAGAGAAGAACGTATTTCTCATGGAGGCTTTGTGGAGCAAGTTTCTTCCGCATATTATCCAAACGAAAGAGCTGATAAAACAAGGAGCCATTGGTGAAGTAAAATTCATGAAATGCGATTTCGGTATCAATACTCCTTATGATCCGGCTCATCGCCATTTTAACCGCGAATTGATTGGCGGTTCGTTGCTGGATGTTGGTATATATCCTGTATTTCTTTCTACATATCTGTTCGGACAGCCTAAATCCTTTAAAACAATGGCTGGACTGGGAGAAACACAAGTAGATTTCAACTGTTCCATGGCTTTTAAGTACGACCGGGAACTTATTTCTGTTATGTATTCATCGGTAGTTGCCAAAACCGATGTCGCAGCTGAAATACACGGAACCAAAGGCAAAATAATCATGGACGAATGGTGGTTTACGCCTGTAAATGCCTACATAGTTGACCTATCCGGAAGAAAACAAAAGATTGATGTTAAAACCATTGGTAATGGTTATAATTACGAAGCGGTAGAAGTTGGAAAGTGCTTACGCGCAGGTAAAAAGCAAAGCGACATCATGTCGTGGCAGGACAGTGTTGAGCTAATCGATTTACTGGATGCTATACGCAAGGAATGTGGGATTGTTTATCCGGGACATGATTGAGAATTAAAGTAGATTTGTCATTCCGGCGAAGGCCGGAATCCCTAATGTCTTCGTAGTAAAAGGATTCCGGCTTCGCCGGAATGACAGCTTTTTACACACTTTCCCGAAACTTTATCGCCCAGAAAATATACACAGACGACACCACATGCGAGCAGGTGGTAGTAATGCATGCACCAACAATTCCATAACTTGGAATTAAATAATACGAGAACACTACTGTTACCACCAATCCAAAAGCCGACTTCAGGATTAAAGGCCTCATCTGGTTGGTTGCAGCCATATAATGCCCGTAAATATTAGCGACGGCAACAAACAAAATTCCCGGATACAGCCAAAGAACAATACTTTTAGCCGTAGCGAAATCTGGCCCAAAAACTTTTACAAACCAAGCTTCAGGAATAAAAATGACAACCAATCCAATTAAAAGCGTTCCGACACCGCTTATTAGAGCCATTAGGTTTGTTTGTCCCTTTGTACTTTCAGCGTCTTTGGTATTGATAAGTTTTGAATACAATACCAGGGAGAGGCTTTTGCTTAATATCCAAACCGATTCGGCAACGGCTATCCCTAAGGAGAACAAACCCACCTTATTCAACCCCATATAATACAAGAGAATAAAATACGAGAGCCTGTAGTTTAAAAATTGAAGAAAATAGCTGAGTTCATTTTTGTATCCATACGTAAATATCTTTTTTGCCAAGCTGAGATCAAAGGCTTGACGAAGTGCCGAAGAGGGTTTCAGATGGATCAACCCAAGCAACCATATCAAACCATAGGCTATTCCGTATGCCCCAAAATACATATATACCGAAGCACTGGGAAATAAGTACTTCGACGCAATAATTAAAACCAGTGTAAGCAATGGAAGCAACAAGCTATATAAATTATACAGCGAAAGCTTCTCTTTTCCTATCAATACAGACAAATTGAATGTAGAAAGCGACGTAATGACGGTTAATACAGCGAGATATAAAAAATTAGCATGCCCCAGAAACAACGAAAAGAAAAGTGCGCCAGCTATCGAGAATGCAAACACCCATACGTAGGCCGATTTCATTAGCTTTTGAAAGTTGACAGCAGGCGTATAAAAGGCTACAGAACTACCGGTAAACACATTATTGATAACCACAATAATGGCTAGGTCGGCCATCAGAATAGAAATAATGCCTCTCCCCTCCGCTCCCCAAAGTCGGCTCGTGATAATTACCAGAAGAAAGTTCAACCCGAGGATTCCGGATCTTGATAAAAGTGTTTTTATGGTATTTAACAGATACATACGCCTCCTTCAGCTATTTTGAATGGACGTTGAGTTGGCTCATGAATTTGCTTCTAACTGCATCAGGATGAAATTGCAAAGCATTTGCCTGTGCATTTTTTTTCAATTGAAGCAGGCCATCCTTTCTCGCGCTCAAATCCATGATGATCGAAATAAACTCATCGGCGTTACTGTAAAACGTAGTACCTGAATTGATTTCATCCATAACGGAAACATCCGACGGAAACAATCCGGGCAAAGCGTAACGGATCATGGCAAAAGATACACCCGTTTCCTTTGATACCCCATATTCTTCAACAGCGTCATGAGCTGCATAATAACGCGTAAGCGGCCCCCAAACGATATCAGCTTGCTGCATCTGACGCTCAAACTCGCTTTCATCAATAAATTCGCGATAACACAAAACCGTATCTTTCAATTGCTCCAATTTGCTGACTAATGCAGCAGCTTCATCTCCATAAGGCTTACCCAGCAATACAAAACGAATATGCGTTAAGTCTTTTAGCCGTTCAGCAATTTCCCGGACAAAGAAGTAATCTCGCCGCTTTATATCTACCGATCCGGGGATCACAATACGGAAATCGTTGTGCTGTAAAGGATTTAAATCACTCAACTGCGGATCAAACACGCGGTAAGGAAGCAAAAAGGGATTAGCATCTGGCTTGTACTGAAGGAGACAAGCTTTCAGCTTTTCGCTATATACATTCAACCGGCATTTTTGCAAAGCCAGACTTTTTGCGTGCTGTTTTGCAAATGGCCTAAGTCCCTTGGTTTCTGCTTTCTTAAAAAAGGAATGAATGTTATGTATGGTCAAAACCAGATTTACCTTACTTCGAATTGTTAGAAAAAATAAGAAATTGGGCAGCCAGTTAGCCTCCAGTGTATTGAAAAAAACAACATCCCAATTCGTCCTATTTATCCGCCCCAACGCCTTGATGTAATAAAAAAGCAGACTATCTCCTGGCGTGTAAACAAAAACATCAGAATCCCTGGTTATGATGCCCAGATCAGTCAACCGGTTACAGACATTCTGATGGACAAACCAGCTGATATCATGGTTCCTAAACACCAGGCCCTGGGTATGGGCATAATGACCATGATAACCACTAGGATCAAAGACTGCTATTTTCATGCCTTATGCGGGCTAGGATTTACCTGACTTGGTTTTCTTTAGCGCCGGTTTGCGGCTCTTATTTATGCTTGCGAAAACGGTTTCGGCAATTTTAGCGGCACCTGTTTCGTTCGGATGGATTTTATCAGGAAACCATTCCGGATGATTCCGTAAAGGCGTGTTCAAATCAATAATTGGAACCTTATTCATTTTTGCAATGCGCTTCAACATGGGTATTACATTGGCATTTATTACGCTATCCCTGATATCCCAACGTACTCCATATGCAGGAGCAGGAAGACAAATAAATATAGCAGGTTTCGAAGGAAGCGATCTGAACTCCTTAATTAAAGCCGAATAGTCGGCAATGAACTCGTCCTTATACTTCCAGTTCTGGGGTTTGGTATCGTTGGTTCCCAATTTAATTACAACCACATCGGGATTGAAAGCTTTAGCCTCTGTAAATGCCTTCAGATTCCAGTAAGGATTATCGCCATGTTTAAGTAATGTTGCGCCATTTACACCAAAATTGCGGACTTCCCATTCGGCACCCAATAATCGTCCCAGTTGCGCAGGATAGCTCATTGAATCCCTATTGACTATGGTATACCCGTACGTTATGCTATTCCCCACACAAGCTAGTTTCTGTTGACCGAATGAACAAAAAATGACAAAAAATATTAAATATGCTGCAACAAACGATTTCTTTAATTTCATAATATCTATTTTTAACCTGTTATAAGAACGAACGAAAATATTGAATTTTATCCGCATTAGGCTATATGAAGTTTACATTTTTCAAAAATATTGACCGTAAAGATTATCGCCCTGGCTTAGGAGCTTTAGAGATATTTAAATACATCGGCCCCGGATTGCTTGTAACGGTGGGCTTTATCGATCCCGGCAACTGGGCATCAAACATAGCTGCCGGCGCGGGATTTGGATACCAACTCTTGTGGATGGTAACCTTATCAACCATTATGCTCATTATACTTCAGCACAACGTTGCCCACTTAGGCATTGCAACGGGATTATGTTTAGCGGAAGCAGCAACCATACACACGCCTAAGGTATTTGGCCGTGGCGTTCTAGTTACCGCAATAATGGCTTCGGTTTCCACTTCGCTGGCCGAGATCATGGGGGGGGCCATTGCTTTAAATATGTTGTTTGCGGTTCCTATTCCGATTGGTTCATTTCTAATGGTTTTGTTCGTATGTATCATGCTTTTGAGCAACTCCTACAACATAATCGAAAAAATAATTGTTGGCTTCGTCTCTATTATCGGGCTATCCTTTATTTATGAACTTTATCTTGTAGATATTGACTGGCCTTTAGCTGCAAAAGGATGGGTAACCCCTTCCCTACCTGAGGGATCGATGATGATTATAATGAGTGTACTTGGCGCTGTGGTTATGCCGCACAACTTATTCCTTCACTCTGAGATAATACAAAGCCGCCAGTGGAATCTCGAAGATGACAAGGTGATTAAAAAACAGCTCGATTACGAGTTTGTAGACACGCTGTTTTCCATGGGTATAGGCTGGGCCATCAACAGCGCCATGATCCTTCTGGCAGCAGCTACTTTTTTCAAAGCAGGCAAGCCCGTTGATGAGCTACAACAAGCCCAATCCTTGCTTACTCCTCTTGTTGGAAAAAATGCATCAGTAATATTTGCGGCTGCACTTCTTTTTGCCGGATTAGCATCAACTATAACATCGGCAATGGCAGGAGGATCAATTTTCGCAGGTATGTACGCTGAGCCATACGATTTAAAGGATAATCACTCACGTTTAGGCGTGCTGCTCTCCTTGCTTGGAGCGTTTGCCATTATTCTCTTCATCGGGAACCCTTTTAAAGCGCTTATTATCTCGCAAATGATACTGAGCATACAGTTGCCATTCACAATCTTTCTGCAGATTTACCTCACTTCATCCAAAAAGGTGATGGGGAAATATGTAAACAAGACCTTCACAACAGTTATATTACTTGTAATTGCAGGTGTGGTAACGTTTTTGAATGTATTGCTGTTCGCGAGTTTCTTTAAGTAAAAGAAACCAACACTATTTTACCGCTTTCACAAAATATCCCAGGTTAAAATGATGCTCTACAGAGCTAAAGCCGGCAAGCTTTAAAGCTTCCGTAACCTCTTCAATCGTATATTTATTGAAAACAGAATCATCGGTAAACTTTAACTTCGAAAGATCCTCTCTTTTAGCCATATAGAAATAAAATGCCCCACCATCCTTAAGTAAAGA
Source organism: Bacteroidales bacterium (assembly GCA_036261135.1). GTDB lineage: Bacteria > Bacteroidota > Bacteroidia > Bacteroidales > JAAUTT01 > JAAUTT01. The sequence goes on along the minus strand of DATALJ010000197.1, from coordinate 7,109 downwards.
TTTGATTTTGAGAAAAGGCGGATTTAAATCTTTCCAGAAGTAAACAACGTTCAGACAAAACACTTTGTCCAATCCATCAACATGAATGGGCGTTTCAACAAAGTCGCCATACAAAAGCTCAACCTGTCCCTTCGCTATGTACGATTTATTCTTTTTGGAAGCCTTCTTATACATCAATTCAGAAAAGTCGACACCATAAATGCTACAATTAACGGCATCTGCGAGCAATTGAATACCAATACCCGGACCATAGCCTATTTCAAGGAGTTTCTCTCCCGATTGTACGTTCATATCTTTCAGCAACGTATCGTAAGCGTGCCGATTGCCTTTTATCATTAACCCTGAAACTATTCTACCCCAAAACCCCGAAGGTTTTCTGAATTGGTTGGCTATTTTTTCAAACATATATATAACTTATATAAAGCACATTAAAACTCAAACTTAAGCAGAATGTTGAAATTTTTCACATTATTTTCAATTTTTTTTATGCAATTCCAACTTTTCTGCATCTATATAACAAACTGGATTATTCGTCCATTTTACGTAATTTTAATTTTGATATGTATTCACTAAAACACCCCTTATGTTAGACACTTTGAAAATACTCGCTACCGTACCATTCTTCCTGGCTGGATTATTCCTGAATGCCCAGCAACCAGGCAAACCGGCAGATTACAACACATTATGGAAGAATGTTCAGGATGCTGAAGAAAAAGGGCTTCCCGAAACAGCCTTAAAAACGGTAAATCAGATATATTCCAAAGCGGAGAATGATAAAAACGCCGCACAACTTGTAAAAGCTGTGATCCACATCCTCAAGTTTTCCAAGTACGAGGATGAAGACGGTTTTGCAAAGAATATCGAAAAGCTCGAAAGCGAAAGCCGGAAAGCGGTTTTCCCAGCCAAACCACTGATTTATTCCATGCTTGCCGAAACATATTGGAGTTACTATCAAACGAACCGGTATAAATTCCGTAACCGAACAGAAACAAAGGATTTCAAGAATGAAGATCTCTCAACGTGGAGTTTGGAGATGATTGTACAAAAAGTAATCGACAATTTCCAGTTATCGCTTACCGATGCCGATAAGCTAAAAAACACAAAAATAGATATTTATGAAGAAGTACTAAGCGCAGGCAATAAGAAAGGCCGCTCTTATCGCCCGACACTCTTTGACTTCCTTGCTCATCGTGCCTTGGCTTTCTACATGAGTGACGAACCTGCCATTATCAAACCTGCGTATGCATTTACAATAAACTCGGCAGATTACATGGCCGATACAGAAACCTTTACCAACCTAAGCATTACTTCCAAGGATTCGCTGGCGTTTAAACGATATGCATTACTCCTATTCCAGGATCTCATGCGGTTCCATCTGAATGATAAAACGCCCGAAGCTTTGCTTGACGTAGAATATAAGCGCCTGCAATTCGTAAACCAATACCTCACATTGCCAAACAAGCAGGATTTATACCTGCAAGCCTTGCAAAAACTGGAACAAAAGTATAGCCAAAACCCGGCTTCTACCATAGCTACCTTTTACATGGCGCAAATATGGGCTGAAAGGGGACGGTTGTACCAGCCTTTGCAGTCCGAGGAGCACAAATGGGAAATAAAGAAAGCCTATGACCTTTGCACCGAGGCCAGAAAAAGGTTCCCGGACTCCGAAGGTGCAGCTATGGCCTACAATTTTCAGCAGGAGTTAATGACCAAAGAGGTATCCAGCCAGCTTGAAGAAGTGAATGTTCCCGGAAAACCTTTCAGGGCATTGGTTACTTACCGGAATTTCTCAAAATTATATTGGAGGATTGTTGCCATTACGCGGGAAGAAGTGCGTGCCGAACGCAAAAAGTGGTATCGCAACTACAATGTAGATCTTGAAGAAAAATTTCTCTCACATTTTACGCCCAAAACGGCTGTAAAGTCAGGCGAAATCCAATTACCATCCGACGGTGACCTTCAATCTCACAGTACAGAAATAAAACTCGAGGACGTTCCGGAAGGTGATTACATGGTTCTCCTGAGCAACAGTCCTGACTTTGCAATCAACAAAAACAATCTGGCCTATGCTTTTACTACCATATCCAGTTTAAGCTTTATCAACCGTAATACTGACGATGGAAACACCGAAATATATGTACTAAACCGCACAACAGGAAAGCCAATCGAAGGAGCGTCTGTTCAAACCTATTACCGGAAGTATAATTCAAAGCTCAGCACTTACGAAACCATTAAGTATCTAAGCTTTATCTCTAATGCAGAAGGATTTGTATCCATTCCTTACATGACAATACCCGATGCAAACTATAATAACAATAGTTACGCTGTTGATATTTCCTGGAAGAACGACAAGATAAGCTCCAGCAAAATTGATAGTTACAATGAATATGACGACGCAAATATATGGCAGCATATGAAAGAGAAGGATTATATTCTTTCTCAAACCCTATTTTTCCTGGACAGAGCCATATACCGTCCAGGTCAAACCCTTTATTTTAAGGGATTGGTATTTAAAACAGACGGAAAGAATCCTGAAATAATGCCCAAAAGCAAGCACACTGTAACCTTTTACGACGTTAACTCGCAAGTTGTAGCCAAAAAGGAAGTAATAACTAACGAATATGGAACATTCAGCGGAACCTTTACAACGCCAACTTCAGGAATAACAGGACAAATGCGCCTTGAAATAGATGATACCAAAAACAGTTCAACCTATTTCTCGGTAGAAGAGTATAAACGACCAAAATTCGAAGTAACCTTCAATCCAGTGGAGAGAAGTTTCCGCCTTGGCGAAACCATTAAAGCCACAGGTAAGGCAGTTGCATACTCCGGAGCGAATATCGACGGAGCACAAGTGAAATACAGGGTTGTACGTATGGCACGTTTCCCTTACTGGTGGTGGTATTGGCGAGGATATTATCCATCATCGCCTCAGGTTGAAATAACCAATGGCACAACTACCACCGATGCAGAAGGAAAGTATAGCTTAGATTTTACAGCCATCCCCGACGAATCTATCGATAAATCGTCCGATCCCACATTTGTTTATACGCTCTATGCCGATGTTACCGACATAAACGGGGAAACACACAGTTCTTCAACATCCGTTTCGGTTGGATATAAAGCCTTAGCCCTGAATGTAACGATAGGAAACATTGATTTAGCCGACGACAAAGCATTATCAGGTAAATACAACATTGGAACTACCAACCTTGCCGGCCAGTTTGAAACCGCCAAAGGCTCCATTACCATATGGAAACTGAAAAGTGCTGAAAAATCCTTCCGGAATCGCTTATGGCAGCAACCCGACAAGTACACCATGACGCAGGATGAATTCAAAAAGCTATTCCCCAACGATGTGTATGCCAATGAAGATAACTATTTAAAATGGCCCAAAGAAAATGAAGTGGCCCAAATAGCCTTCAACACAGCAGAAAATAAAGAATTTACCTTAAAAGATCTGCCATCGTGGAAACCGGGGATATACATGCTAGAAATTACAAGCAAGGACAAGTATGGGCAGGATGTAAAAGAGGTAGCCTACTTCGATGTATTCAACAGCAGCAGCAAAGATCTTGCTATTCCTGAAATGCAACACCTAACTGTTCTTACTCCTAACCGCGAGCCTGGCGAAACAGCTAAAATTGCGATAGGCAGTTCAGAAAAAGTTTATGCCATCTTTGAAGTAGAAAGAGATGGAAAAATCATCAACAAACAATATGTAGACCTGGACAATGAAAAACGCTCCATTGAAATCCCAATCATTGAAGAATACAGGGGAGACATAGCGGTTCATTTCACTATGATTAAAGATAACAGGGCATACACCCAAACTGCTACTGTGCATGTACCATATACCAACAAACAGCTCAATATTTCCTTTGAAACATTCCGAAACAAGCTGCAACCCGGCCAGGAAGAACAATGGAAACTTAAGATTGCTGCAGCCAAAGCCGATAAAATAATGGCCGAAATGGTTGCCACGCTTTACGATGCTTCACTCGACGCATTCAGGGCCAATTACTGGAGCGCTAATTTCTACAACTCCATTTACCCAAGGCTGAGTTGGAATGCACAACATGGTTTCACAATGCAGGAATTCCGAAATTACAATAAAAATTGGAACACCTATGATCATAAAAGTGTAGCCAGCGCAGATTACGACGCGTTAAACTGGTTTGGGCTGAGTTTTTATGAGTGGAATCGAATGTATTATGAAGGCGAAGTTCTTTATGACATGGTTAGTAAGGATGGACCCGTAAGAAGTAAATCAAAAAGGCTGGCGGCACCGATGGCAGCAATGGCTGAAGATGCAGATGAGGCTAAACTCGAAGAGGTTGTAACAGTAGGTTACGGAACCCTCAAAAAAGAAGCTGCACCGGCAGAACCTCCTGCAGGAAATGCCGGTACTCAGCAGGAAACGAAAACAGATTTTTCCGATGTCAAAGTCCGTAAAAACTTTAACGAAACGGCCTTCTTCTTCCCTTTCCTGCAAACCAATGAAAATGGTGAAATCATTATAAACTTTACCATACCTGAGGCGCTTACCCGTTGGAAAATGTTAGGATTTGCCCATACCAAAGACCTCAAGAGTGGCTCCATTACAAATGAGCTGGTAACACAGAAGGATTTAATGATTGTACCCAACCAACCCCGCTTTTTCAGGGAAAATGATAAAATGACCTTTTCGGCTAAAGTAACCAGCCTTACAGATAGCGCCCTCGCCGGCTCAGCACGCCTCGAATTCTTCGATGCACTTACCATGAAACCCATCGACGACTTGATGGCAAACAAAAACAAACAACTCAACTTCCAGCTTAAAGCAAAACAGAGCACCAACCTGGAGTGGAGTATCGAAATTCCAGAGGGTGTGCAGGCCATAACCTATCGTATTGTTGCCAAAGCAGGCAATTTCTCAGATGGCGAGGAAATGGCCATTCCGGTAGTTACCAATCGCATGCTGGTTACCGAAACCATGCCTTTACCTATTCGTGGCAAGCAAACCAAAACATTTACGCTCAAAAAGCTGGCTAATAATGCGTCTTCGACCTTAAAAAACCAGCGGTTTACGCTTGAGTTTACATCGAACCCGGCATGGTACGCAGTACAAGCCTTACCTTATCTTATGGAATACCCATACGAATGCACTGAGCAAACGTTCTCCAGGTTCTACGCCAATTCCATTGCTTCACATGTAGCCAATTCAAACCCGAAGATTAAAAGGGTATTCGACACCTGGGCTACCATTCAGCCCGATGCACTGCTCTCTAACCTTGAGAAAAACCAGGAGTTAAAGTCAGCACTGCTCGAAGAAACACCATGGGTATTGAATGCCAAAGACGAAAGCCAGCGTAAACGCAGTGTAGCTTTACTTTTCGATCTGAACCGCATGGCTAATGAACAGGAACATGCACTGAAGAAAATCAAAGAAGCGCAAACCGGCAACGGCGGCTTTTCATGGTTCCCCGGCTTTCCGGAAGACAGATATATTACCCAGCACATCGTTGCCGGATTGGGACATTTGGATGTAATGGGTGTAAAATCGGTTCGCTCCGACAATAGCACCTGGGAAATGACAGAAAAAACCGTGCGCTATATCGATGAGCAAATGAACGACACTTACCAACGCCTGAAAGCCGAAGCAAAGCGTGGCAACCTGAAATTAGAAGATGACCACCTTGGATATACCGAAATCCATTATCTGTACGCAAGAAGCTATTTCAACGACATCGTAATTCAAGCCAATTACATGGAAGCATTCAACTATTTTGCCGGACAAGCTAAAAAATACTGGCTCCAAAACAGTATTTACATGCAGGGCATGATTGCTCTTGCGCTTCACAGGAACAACGACAAGGTAACTCCTGCCGCTATTATAAAATCGCTAAAAGAGCGTGCACTAAACAACGAGGAATTAGGTATGTACTGGAAGTTCGATCGCGGCTACTATTGGTACCAGGCACCCATAGAAACACAAGCACTGATGATTGAAGTTTTCGACGAAGTTGCGAAAGACTCCAAAGCTGTTGAAGACCTTAAAACATGGCTTCTCAAACAGAAGCAAACACAGGATTGGAATACTACAAAAGCTACATCAGAAGCATGTTACGCTCTTTTGCGCAGAGGTACGGATGTTCTTACAACAGAAAACTCTGTAGAAATAAAGGTTGGCAAAGAAACGATTGACCCGGCCACCCGTCCCGACATCAAAACCGAAGCGGGTACCGGCTATTTCAAAACAGCATGGACAGCTTCGGAAATTACCAACGACATGGGCAAGATCCAGGTTACTAAAAAAGACGATGGCGTTGCCTGGGGGGCAGTGTACTGGCAGTATTTTGAGCAACTTGACAAGATTACGCCTGCCGAAACCCCGCTAAAATTGAAGAAACAATTGTTCTTGCAACAGAATACAGACAGAGGGCCGGTTATAAGCCCGATTACCGAATCCACAGTTTTGAATGTTGGCGACCTGGTTAAGGTTCGCATCGAACTGCGCACAGACCAAACAATGGAATATATCCATCTCAAGGATATGCGCGCTGCCGGCTTCGAACCCGTTGAAACCCTTTCGCGAAGCAAATACCAGGACGGACTGTACTATTACGAAAGTCCGCGCGACATGGCAACCAACTTCTTCATAGGCTGGCTGCCCAAAGGTACGTATGTATTCGAATATGCACTACGCGTATCTCAGAAGGGAGATTTCTCCAATGGCGTAACTACTATTCAGTGCATGTATGCCCCCGAATTCTCAGGCCATTCGGAAGGGATAAGGGTGAAGGTGAAGTAATTTGAAAACATACGCCACCAAGAATCGAAGACTCCAAGAAACACAAAGGAATAATCGCTTTGTGTTTCTTGGAGTCTTCGCGCCTTAGTGGCTTTGTCCTGAAGGAAACATCAATTCCCAATAGCCTACATCCAGCCATTGGTTGTGTTTAAAGCCCACTTCTTTGAATTGAGCTACCTTTTCAAAATCCATTTTCTCGTGAAGTATTACACTTTCGGGATTTGGTAAAGCAATACCACCTATTACCACATGAATTCCCTGTTTGCGGGCATTCTCCAGTAACGCTGTATAAAGCTTACGCCCTATTCCCCTACCC
>DATALJ010000192.1:0-10337 GCA_036261135.1 Bacteroidales bacterium | reverse complement strand
TTGCTGGTGTTGGGTTTAAAGGCCAATGATTCCACCAAAAGCTTATTTCCGTTTGATTTCGCCGCGCAAATTGAAATCGTTGTTGGCAAAAAGCTCGATGTTTCCTTAATTTACACCAATACAGGAACTGAGCCGTTTATTTGTTCAGACGCTTTGCACAGCTACTTCAATATTAGCAATGTGGCAAACATTGGCATTTCAGGACTGAAAGGTCATAGCTATTATGCAGCATTTGCAAAAACTCCCGACTATACACAGGAAGAGGAGATATTGCCAATAACACAGGAAGAAAACCGTCGCTACATCAATCATACTGCCGATTGTGTAATTGCCGATAAAGGTTATAACCGCAACATACGTGTTGCCAAGCGTGGGAGCAAGGTTACCGTAGTTTGGAACCCATGGGAAGCAACTACCAAGACAATGGCAGATATTCCCGAAGATGGCTATTTCTCGTTTGTATGTGTGGAAGCTGCCAATTATTATGATAATTCTATAACTTTGGCTCCTTCGGAGGGTTATAGTATTGCAACAACCATTAGTGTAGAATAAAAAAGACTACGTAAAAAGCTTAACAACGAAGATGTCATTCCGGCGGAGGCCGGAATCCCTATGAGCGTTGTTGTTAAGGGATTACGACCCATGAGGGCTTTGTCGTTCCGGCCTTCGCCGGAATGACAAACACTAAACAAAATTAATTATTTATTAAATTATAACTTAGATCAGTAAATTCCCCATTAGTAATACTAATTTGATTGGTTAGGTCATTTGCTTTGGCTGCGGTAAATTGGAAAGTTCCGGAAATTTTCTTATTGATTTTATCAACTTTGGTGAGTACTACACTTCCTGACAGAGAACCATAGATATCTGTCGGGGATAAAGCCGATGGACTGTAGGTAGCACCAGATTCAAATTCTCCAACCTGAAGATTATATGTGCCTTGCGTGTCTCCCAAAATTGTTATAATAATTACTTTCCCATCCATTGAAGTTCCGGAAATAATAAATTTATTATCATAGTATTGCGTTACTCTGGTAATTGAACTCCAAGTAGTTCCATTGATCTTACAACTCATCTTGGTTGTGGCAACTGGTGTGCCATCATCATTAGTATCCTTCTTGCATGATCCGGCAATAAATGTTAATGCTACGATTACGTAAATTAGCAATTCCTTCATATTCTCGTTTTTAAGTTGGTTATGGTTTTGTCTTGTTTGATTAACATTTATTTCTTACGCTACAATCTGTATTATGTTCTGTTTTCAAGCTGAATATTGTACTTCAGATCTTACCCCATCGTTAATTACCTGTGAATATTCGTTTCGCGAAGCTTTAAATTCCTGGTAGAATTCAGGGTAGCTGTTTCTGAAGAATTCAATGTCGTTATCCAGCTTGTCTTTAAGTATTTCTTCGACTTCTTTAAAGTATTTTTTTAGCAGCTCTTCGGCTGTTTTATTTTTAGAAACAACGTGGCGTAAACGATTGTAATTCCCGGAAAAGAAGGTAACGAAGTTTTGGAACTCAGTTATACTTTCGGGAGTAATACTATCCCCCTTTAGTTCTTCAATATATTTGGACGATTCTGTAACAAGCATGTTGCAGATGGCAATTAATTCATTGTCTGAAGATTTTATGATCGCGTTGCGGCCTGAGTGCATCTCAGAAGCTAAGGCTTCATTTTTTGTTTCTTTGGCAAAAACAAGTAATTTACTTGAAAAGTAAAAGGCCATTTCTTCAAGCTCAATTCTGTCAATGCATTTAAACGATTCGGAAGCTATAGCCTCCATTCTTAGTATATCGGCGTATTTTCGGATGAGAGGTATTTTCGCTTGAAATTTTCTGTAAGAAGCCCCAAAGGCTTCATTTTCCTGCCATAATTCAGAATTCGTGTCACAAACTGCACTTACGGCGTAGTACATTCTTAGTCTGTTTTCTTGTTTATCTGTCATGACTTTACGTTTTTAGTTACCTATTCAAGTTACTAAAAACAACAATGCAAATCAACCCCAAGCTGTATGAAATAAAAAAATAAAGCCCTGTAGCACAGGCTACAAGGCTTATGTTTGATAAGACATTCCGGAAGTTAGAAGATACGTGCTCTTCATTTATTCCGGATGGGCCAATATTACATATACATGGTAATAAGCTGTTCGTAAAGCTCTTGTTTACCGCTGATTTGTTTTGGTTCGCCATTCTTAGCAGCGAGGTTACGCAAATCTTCGAGGGTAAGTTTACCAGCTTCGAAAGCAGCACCATCACCGCTGTCGAATGATGCATATCTGTCTTTACGCATTTGTTTGTAAGGCGACTTAGCAAGAAGTTCGTCTGTAATAAGTAAAGCGCGTGCAAACATATCCATACCAGCAATGTGAGCAATAAAGATATCTTCAAGGTCAGTTGAATTACGACGAGCCTTAGCGTCGAAGTTGATACCACCATATTGGAAACCGCCAGCTTCAACAATTACAAGCATAGCTTCAATTAACTCATAAAGGTCAATTGGGAATTGGTCAGTATCCCAACCGTTCTGGTAGTCACCACGGTTAGCGTCGATGCTTCCTAACATTCCGTAGTTAGCAGCAACCTGAAGGTCGTGTTGGAATGTATGTTGAGCCAATGTAGCGTGGTTTACTTCGATGTTGAGTGCGAAGTCGTTTTCCAAACCATGTTCTTTTAAGAAACCGATTACTGTAGCAGCATCGAAATCGTATTGGTGCTTGCTTGGTTCCATTGGTTTTGGTTCGATAAGGAATTTACCCTTGAAACCTTGTTTGCGAGCATAGTCACGAGCCATAGTTAAGAAGCGGCCCATGTGTTCGAGTTCGCGTTTCATGTTGGTATTCAGAAGGCTCATGTAACCTTCGCGACCTCCCCAGAATACATAACCGGTACCACCTAAAGCAATGGTAGCGTCGATAGCGTTCTTAACCTGCGAACCAGCGTAAGCTACTACGTTGAAATCAGGGTTGGTAGAAGCACCATTCATATATCTCTTGTGACCGAATGCATTAGCTGTTCCCCAGAGAAGTTTTACACCAGAAGCATTTTGTTTTTCTTTCGCGAAATCAACAATGGTTTGTAATCTTTTTTCTGATTCAGCTACAGAGCTTCCTTCTTCAACGAGGTCGAAATCGTGGAAGCAGTAGTGAGGGATACCGATTTTTGTCATGAATTCGAATGCAGCATCCATTTTGTTTTTAGCAACGCTGATAGCATCGCCACCTGCTAACCAAGGAAAGTCCTTTGTTCCACCACCGAATGGATCGCCACCGGTTCCGCACAATGTGTGCCAGTAAGCCATTGCAAAACGGAGATATTCTTTCATGGTTTTGCCGCCTACTACTTTGTTTTCGTCATAGAAACGAAAAGCCATAGGGTTTTTCGAATCTTTACCTTCGAATTTGATTTTTCCAATACCTGGAAAAAATTCTTTGTTACCAATTAATACTGACATGTTCTTTTGATATTAGTTGTTATTAAAATTTATCAATTATTCACAGCCTATCGTCCATTGTCTTACGACTATTGACTTACGACTATGTACTTTTTAAATATTCTTTTCCAATACAGCTTTCCAGTTCTGGTAAGCTTCTTTTGTAGCGTTGATGTTCGCTTTGTTAGGCTCAATTACCGCAAGCTTCTTCAGTGAGCTGAAAGCCTCAGTAAACGACTTGTAGATTCCTGCACCTACGCCTGCACCTTTTGCTGCACCTACAGAGCCGTCGGTTTCGTAAAGCTCAATGGTTGCACCGCTTACGTTAGCTAATGTTTCGCGGAAGATTGGGCTGAGGAACATATTGGCATTACCAGCGCGAATAATCGATGGGTTAATACCAGTCTGCTTCATGATTTCCATACCATAGTTGAAGGAGAATACAATACCTTCCTGAGCTGCACGGATGATGTGCGAACGGTTATGAATATTGAAGCTGGTCCCTGAGATAACAGCACCCGGTGTTTTATTGCCAAGCATACGTTCTGCACCATTACCAAATGGAAGGATCGATAATCCCTGAGCGCCAATACCAGCACTGTCGGCCAGTTTGTTCATGTCTTCGTAGCTGATACCTTCAGGGGCAACATTTTTCTTTACCCAAGAGTTAAGAATACCGGTACCGTTAATACAGAGAAGAACACCTAAACGGGTTTGTTTGTCGGTGTGGTTTACATGCGCAAAGGTGTTAACGCGCGACTGTGGATCGTATTTGATCTGATCGCTTACACCATATACAACGCCCGATGTACCGGCAGTAGCGGCGATTTCGCCTGGATTTAATACGTTTAGTGAAAGGGCATTGTTTGGTTGGTCACCACCGCGGTAAGCTACAGGAATACCGGGAGCCAAACCGAGCTCTGCTGCTGCACTGGCACTTACTGTACCTTGTGGAGCAAAGGTAGGAAGAAGATCAGGCATAATATCCTTCTTGAAACCATATTGGTTCAGGAGGAAATCGGCAACTTTACCATTCTTGAAATCCCAGAACATACCTTCTGAAAGCCCTGAAATGGTAGAGACGATTTCGCCGGTTAAGCGCATAGCGATAAAATCGCCTGGGAGCATTATTTTATGGATCTTTTCGAAAAGTTCAGGTTCATTTTCCTTCACCCATTTGAGTTTGGATGCGGTAAAGTTACCTGGAGAGTTCAGCAGGTGTTCGAGGCAGTGTTGTTCGCCAATTTCGCGGAAAGCCTTTTCACCGTATGGTACAGCGCGACTGTCGCACCAGATAATAGATGGGCGCAGTACGTTTTGGTTCTTGTCAACGCAAACGAGACCGTGCATTTGGTAAGAGATACCAATGGCTTTGATATCGGCAGGTTTAGCGCCCGACTTAGCCAGAATTTCCTGGGTTGCGAGCTTCAGGTTTTGCCACCACATATTTGGGTCTTGTTCGGCCCAGCCAGCCTGAACGGCAGTAATCTTCATTTCTTCTTTAGGGTAAAATGCTGTAGCTGCGCATACACCTGTTTCTGCGTTTACAATGCTTGCTTTTACCGATGAACTTCCAATGTCGTATCCAAGTAAGTACATATTGTTTTAGTTTGAATTATTGTTATTACTATATGACGAATCCTAAATCTTTCTGATTTTTCTTGTAAATCTTCTTATCGAATTTATAGAATTGGGCTGGTTTGTGATTTACGCCAATTTCCTTTTCGTTAAGAGGTATTAAATACTCGAGTTTCCCAATTTTTTTTCTGAAATTCCGGTTGTCGAGCTCAGCGCCGAGAATAACTTCATATAAATTCTGGAGCTGCCGGAAAGTAAATTTCTTGGGAAGCAGCTCAAACCCTACTGGTTCGGTTCTCATTTCTTTGCGAAGAGTTTCCAGCGCTTTAAGAATGATCTCCTTATGGTCGAAAATGAGGTTTGGCAGGTTTTTTACCGACATCCATTTTGCATTTTGCGATAGATGCGATTCAGGGCTACTTTCGTCAATCTTAACCAGCGAATAATAGGCAATGGTAACTACGCGTTCAACGGTCATTCCCGATGTGGATTGTAACCAGAGCAAATCGTTCTGATTATTCAAGCGTGTGGGACTTCCAAATACGGCGAATTGTTTCAGGTAAATTTTATCAAGGCCGGTAAGCTCCTTCAATACGCGGTAAGCCGACTGATCGAGGTCCTCGTTTTGGTCAATCAGGTTTCCGGGCAATTTCATTAATCCGGAAGGAATTTTCGATTCTTCGCCTGGAAGCATATTACGGTCGACCAATAAAATCTTTAATTCCTGGGTATCGAACCCAAAAATTACACAATCGACTGATATATGCGGATTTAAACTTATCATGTATTTTATTTACGGAAGGCTAAATTATGAATTAGGATTTAAAAAAGCAAACTTAGCGTTAAAAATACGCTAAGTTTTTTTAAAAAAGTTATCCCGCATATATCAATTTATATTTCAAATGAATACGTGAGATGATTTTAAATACTCAAAGCTGTCGCGCGCTTGTAACATGTATCGGGTAATCAGCACGTGTTACAAACTCGCGCTGATTACTCGGTACATGTTACAGTGGAGTACAAAACGCTAGGCGTAGTCTCCTTACTACGCACTATGAAGTATTTTTTGCACAGCCTCAGTTCTATTATAGAGCTTTCTGGTAAACCCTGAATTTTTTAATAAGGAAAGCGCCGTATTTCTTGAATTCAGCCATCATATCGTTGTTTTCTTCCATAACCACGTGGGTATCGACGCTGCTCATACCTGCATTCTTTACCGTTTCTATGGTTGATAGAGCCAGATACACGTCTAATCCTTGTTTCTGGCACGAAGGAACTACACCTCCCAGCATGGTATTAACCGATTTAGCGGTTTTCATGGCTTTCAGAATATGGAATATGCCTAAAGGAAGCAATCTGCCCTTGGCCTTTTGAAGCCCTTTGTACATATTGGGCATGCTGATGAGAAAAGCAATTACCTTACCTTCTTTGGCGACTATTTTTACGAATTTCAGATCAAGCAGCGGAAGATAGCGTTTGGCAAGCTCCTGCATTTCCTTATCGTCCATGGGAACAAAGCCATAAATATCGCCAAATGATTCGTTTACTGCTTGTAGTACAGGAATAATCCAAGGCTTAATTTCCTTGCGCGATTTGGCATCGATGAATTCCACGTCTTTTCTGGTGAGCACACGTTGATAAACCTTTCCAAAGATTTCAGGCAACTTGGTGTCTACCGGGTAGCGGTAAATAACGCAATCCAGTTCTTTGGTGTAGCCTTCTGCTTCAACTAACTTCGGCATGTATTCGAAGTTACAAGCACTGTCGACTACTGGTTCGTACTCGAAACCTTCAATAAGAAGGCCTTGAATATCGCGATCGGTGAATCCGTAAGGCCCTACTATTTTAGTCATACCTTTTTCGCGGCCCCATTTCTCAATGTCGTTAATCAGCGTATGAGCTACTTCCTGGTCGTTGTATGTTTCAATAAAACCAAAGCGGGCATTTTTCCAGCCCATCATTTCGTTGTGCTGGTGATTAATAATTCCCATGATACGTCCAACCGGTTCTCCATCTTTGTAGGCAAGCAACATTTTGTAGTCGCATCCTCTGAATGAGAGGTTTTTCTTTGGATTGAAGTATTTCTTTTCGTCCATATAAACTGGTGGAAGCCAGCTTTCATGCCCTTTGTGGATTTTCTCGGGTAGGTATATAAATGTCTTAAAATCTTTAGCTGATGTGACCTCTTTTAATGTAATCGCCATATAGTAAGTATAATAAGCTGTTTAGTACAAAATATTTCAGGCGTTAAAAATACTTATTTTTTCGTCTGCTCCAAATTGTTTATGATAGGTATGCGTTGCCTAAAGCGTTCGAGAACCTTTCGAATAAAGCCAAATATGGTCTTACTATTATTTAATGAGGATTCAAAGTCGTTGAATAGCCCCCGACTCATCCAATAGATCGTTGGAGCGGAGAGTATACCTGCTATTACGTCGATTACATAATGCGCTTTAATGTATACGGTAGAAAAGAAAAGAGCTATGCCAATTGGAATGTACCATTTTAAAAGCGGTTTGGCATATTTGTAAGCCAGGTACCAGAGAATACAAATGATTCCAACATGCGAACTGGGGAATGCCGCAGTAGGTCTTTCTCCAACTGAATCAATAAATTTCATAATATCCCTGAATATATATGCATCGGGTACATGATTATAGGGTGGTTCAAAATAAAACTGAGGGCCAACAACAGGAAAGAGAATAAAAAGAATGTAATAGAAATAGAATGAGGAACATATAATAAAGATACTGAACCGGCCTTCGGCTTCATTCTTTTTATAAACCCAGAAACAAAGTAAGAAAATGAGAATATAGAATGAAAAGTAAGCGGCATTCATCAGTTCGTTAAACCATGTCCACGGAAAATATTGATAAAACCATATACTTGGCTGTCCGCCAAACAGCGTTTCCTCAAGGTTCACGATATACTGATCAAGATCCGTATGGAATATAATATTGTTAAGCGCATCGGTTTCTGCATAAAAGAAGGCGAATAATCCCAATGGATAGAAATTGCGGAGAAAACGAATAAATGGCTTTTTAAGATTTTGATCGGCTACAATGAATAGAAAGATAAGTGCAAATACGCCAAGCCTGAAAAGTAGGTGAAGAAGGGCAAATTCCACCCTGAAAAAGCCGAAAATAATGAAAATGCCAGTAATTAAGCAATATATGACCGTTACAACATCTACAGGAAGCGTGTTCCTGATTATCTTTCGTAGTAGCATCAGTTTGGATTCAAAAAGCGTTATTCATGTAAAGATAGCCAAAAATGGGTACGAATGCATGGTGTGATAAAATTGTTTTATCTACATGTTTCAGAAGTTCAAAAAAAAAGCCGCTCCACAAAATAGGAACGGCTTATCAGAAAGAGAGAAAAGACTTTACAGGTCTTCTATTTTTTTAAATTTAGGTACAAGCAAATGCATAACTAACCATGCAAGTATATAGGCAACGCCGCAAATCATAAACATTATACCATAGCCAACTTCAATTTTGTTTAAAGCAGCAAAGTGCTTAAGCAAAAGGCCGGCAGACCACGATATCAATATACCGCCCACTGCACCGGCCATGCCACCTATACCGGTTACAGAAGCTACGGTTTTCTTGGGAAACATGTCGGATACTGTGGTAAATATATTGGCAGACCAGGCTTGGTGAGCTGCACAAGCTAAAGCAATGGTAAATACAGCATACCACGTATTGATTTCGCCAAGTTTGCTGGCTAATAGGACTGACAAAGGGAACAAGGCAAAGATAAACATGGATAGTTTGCGTGCTTTGTTCGCATTCATACCACCATTGATCAGGTGCTTTGGGAGCCAGCCACCGATAATGGATCCGACAGTTGCTATGGTATATACCACGGCAACTGCAAATGGCCACATGATGACTCCTGGAATATTAGCTGTATTGCCTTCAAATGAAGGATTAGCTGCCATGTAAGCAGCAACTTTCCTCGTATTTTCACCATCCAGAAAGGCTGGTAACCAGAACAAATAGAACCACCATACCGGGTCGGTCATTAATTTACCTAAAAAGAAGGACCATGTTTGGCGATAGGTAAGCAGTTTAAACCATGAAACTTTTTCCTTTTGCTCGCTTTTTTGTTCAGCAGCCTGTTCGTCAACATCGCTATGTATAAAGTTATATTCAGCTTGTGTGAGAATTCCGGCTTTCAGCTTATCGTCAGGTGTGGCGTATGTTCTAAACCAGAAGAATAGCCAGATTAAGCCAATAGCACCAGTTAAAACGAAAGCCCATTCCCAACCCCAGTGTGTTGCAATCCATGGAACAGTTAATGGTGCAAGAATTGCGCCAATATTTGCTCCTGAGTTGTAGATTCCCGTTGCAAAAGCACGCTCCTTTTTAGGGAACCATACAGCCATCGTTTTATTAGCTGCGGGGAAGTTTCCGGCTTCCGTTAAACCTAAAGCAGCACGCCATATTCCAAAAGTAAAAGTAGTATGGCCAAACGCATGACCTATGGCAGCAAGGCTCCATCCCAATAAAGATAATGCATAACCTCGTTTTGTACCAAGCCAGTCGATCAATCGGCCGGCCAGCGTCATACCTACAGCATAGGCAATCTGGAAAGCCATAACTACCCAGGAGTAATATTGTTCCTGAGTAGCTTTATCCGGACCAAATACTCCATTGGCAGCCAGTGTGGATTTCAATAAGCCAAGGACATTCCTGTCCAGATAGTTTATTGTTGTAGCGAAAAATACAAGTGAACATATGGTCCACCGGTATTTCCCGATTTTTTCATTTACTTCGTTAAAGCTCATGTAGTAGTTTTCGTTATCGGTTAGTTACTTTTTATACTTTTTAATGATTTCCAAAGCCTTCCTACACTCGTCGGTGAGTTTCTGATAGTCGCCATTTGCAATCATATCCTTGGTTATCAGTTGTGAACCCATTCCTACGCAAGTAACGCCAGCTTTGAACCATGCTGCAAGGTTTTCTTCCGATGTATCCACGCCACCTGTAGGCATAATGCTCGACCATGAGAAAGGACCTTTCACGGCTTCAACAAATTTAGGACCACCAACCTGCGAACCTGGGAATATCTTCACGATTTCAGCGCCCAATTCTTCGGCTTTGGAAATTTCGGTAACTGAGCCGCATCCCGGCGACCAGGAGATTTTGCGTCGGTTGCAAACCTTGGCCATGTCTTCGTTGAGAACCGGTGATACAATGAAGTTAGCTCCCAACTGGATGTACAATGAGGTTGTACCTGCATCCACTACAGACCCAACGCCCAGGATCATTTCTGGTATTTACTTTGCAGCGAATTTGTTGAGTTCGGTAAATACTTCGTCC
>DATALJ010000183.1:0-3851 GCA_036261135.1 Bacteroidales bacterium | reverse complement strand
CTCGAACGCAAGTACGAAGACAAGGTTTTAGAACACCTCAAGGGGTCAATTAATACTGAATCGAAGGATATCACTCCCGAAGATTTCGATAAGCTGTTCGAAGAAAACAAATAATTCAGTTCCATGTTATAAGTTTGGGGTTTGAAGTTCGGAGTTTTGTCCTATTTTTTATAACTTCGAACTTCAAACATTAAACATCAAACCCATTAACATATGAACTATAGCGAAGAATTCAAAAAATATGCTACCAAGCATCAAGGTATCAGCAGTTTAAACCTGCATAAATACCAAACCGTTTTCGACAATTATATCTCACCTACAATCATCGAAGAACGTCAGCTCAACATAGCCTCAATGGACGTATTTTCGCGCCTTATGATGGACCGTATCATCTTTCTTGGTTTACCCATAGACGATTACGTGGCTAACATCGTTCAGGCTCAGCTTCTTTTCCTCGATTCAGTAGATCCTGCTAAAGACATTCAAATATATTTCAACTCACCGGGAGGTTCAGTGCATTCAGGACTGGGTATTTACGACACCATGCAGTGGGTAAACCCCGATATCGCCTGTATTTGCACCGGAATGGCCGCATCAATGGCAGCCGTACTGCTCTGCGCAGGGACAAAAGGAAAACGCTCGGCTTTACGCCATTCCCGTATCATGATTCACCAACCCAGTGGCGGTGCACAAGGTACCTTAACCGACATCGAAATCACTGTTAAAGAGATCTTAAAACTCAAACAAGAGTTGTATACTATCATTTCAGATCATACCGGAAACCCTTACGAAAAAGTAGAAAAAGATTCAGACCGCGATTACTGGATGACCTCTACAGAAGCTAAGGAATACGGCATCATTGATGAAATCCTTACACGTCAAAAACACAAAAAATAATGCCTGTAGATAAATGTTCGTTTTGCGGCAGGACCAAAAACCAGGTTAATCTTTTGATTGCCGGGCTTTCGGGTCATATATGCGACACCTGCGCTGAACAAGCTCATTCCATTGTAGAAGAAGAATTTCGTAAAAAAGGAGAATTCGACATCAATAAAATTAAGTTGATGACTCCAGGCGAGATTAAAAAATTCCTCGACCAGTATGTTATTGGCCAGGATACGGCTAAGAAGTTCCTTTCTGTGGCTGTTTACAACCATTACAAACGCCTCATGCAAGGCAAAAATTCCGAAGATGATGTGGAAATTGAAAAATCAAACATCATTATGGTTGGCGAAACCGGTACTGGCAAAACCTTACTGGCCCGTACCATTGCCCGTATGCTGCATGTTCCGTTCACTATTGTTGATGCAACCGTTCTCACAGAAGCCGGTTACGTTGGCGAGGATGTGGAAAGCATTCTGAGCCGGCTGTTGCAGGTTGCCGATTACAATGTGGAAGCCGCCGAAAAGGGCATTGTATTTATAGACGAAATAGACAAGATTGCCCGCAAGAGCGATAATCCTTCGATTACACGCGACGTATCGGGCGAAGGCGTTCAGCAGGGCCTTTTGAAACTGCTCGAAGGCTCTGTAGTTAACGTTCCACCGCAAGGCGGACGAAAACACCCCGAACAAAAGATGATTCAGGTAGATACCAAAAACATCCTCTTTGTTTGCGGCGGCGCTTTTGATGGTATCGAAAAGAAAATAGCGCAACGTCTAAATACAAAAACGGTGGGCTATACCGCAACCAAAAAGACGGAAGTTATTGACAGAGCAAACATTCTGCAATATGTTGCTCCGCAAGACCTCAAAGCTTTTGGGCTAATTCCCGAAATCATCGGCCGGTTACCGGTACTTACTTACCTAAACCCGCTTGATAGGGACGCGCTCCGCGCTATTCTTACTGAACCCAAGAACGCCATCATTAAACAGTACAAAAAACTGTTTAAAATGGACAACATTGAGCTCGACTTTGAACCGGAAGTACTCGATTATATTGTGGATAAAGCAGTAGAATTCAAGCTCGGTGCACGCGGATTACGTTCGATTTGCGAAACGATAATGATCGACGTGATGTTTGAGATGCCAGAAGAAAAAACATTAACAATAACGCTCGATTACGCTAAACAAAAAATGGAAAGCGAAACGGGAAGAAAATTGCGGGCTGCATAAAGATTCGGAAAAATATTTTCCCGTTGCTCTTGTTTTTTTAAAATTTAATTTATTCTTTTGCTGACATAAATCATAAAAATGAAGTCAATCGTATTCAATAATGCATGGTGGTGGCGCAACAACTTATTCTCAACCGGGATAGGACTGTAGCCATTATGTAGTATTGAAAACAAAAATATTAAAAAGGCTCACCGAATACCGGTGGGCCTTTTTTGTTTTAACACAAGCCAGAATTAAATAAACAAACGATATGCAATACAAAATCAAAACGGTAACCAAGCAAATACTAGCCGATACACTTACTCCGGTTAGTATTTACCTGAAATTGCGCGACATGTACCCAGGAGCCTTCTTGCTCGAAAGCTCCGACTATCATGGTAACGAAAACAGTTTCTCTTTTATCTGCCTTAGCCCGGTAGCTTCAATAACTGTAACCAATCATGCGGCTGAATGTGTTTATCCTGATGGGAAAACAGCTAACATGAACATCAAATCTCCATCGGACTTTGCATTAACCATGAAGGAATTCATGCAAAGCTTCATTACAGAGAAAAACAACGACAACCTTCCGGTAAACGGGCTGTTTGGCTATTCTTCATACGACGCAGTAAAATACTTCGAAACCATTAAGCTGAACAATACACCCAAAGATAGTTATAGCATTCCAGAAGTATGTTACCAATATTTCAGGTATGTGATTGCCATTAACCACTTCAAAAACACGATGTACATCATCGAAAACCTGTTTGAAGGGGAAGACAGCCAGATTGAGCGCCTTGAGCGCCTTATGTACACAATGAACCTGACTACAGGACGTTTTACACCTTTGAATGGCGAAACATCCAATATTTCTGATGAAGAATACAGGCAAATGGTTACACACGGCAAAGAATCTTGCTATCGCGGCGACGTATTTCAGATTGTCCTCTCTCGCCAATTCTCGCAGCAATACAGTGGCGACGATTTCAATGTTTACCGGGCACTTCGCTCTATTAACCCCTCCCCTTACCTGTTCTACTTCGATTTTAAAACATTCCGGATTTTTGGCTCTTCGCCCGAAGCGCAAATCAAAATCAAGGATGGCAAAGCGTATATCAATCCCATTGCAGGCACATTCCGCCGCTCAGGCGATGACGAAAAAGACAAAGATCTGGCAGCTAAGCTGGCAGCCGATCCCAAAGAAAATGCAGAACATGTAATGCTTGTGGACCTTGCCCGCAACGACCTGAGCAGAAATGGAACTAACGTAAGGGTCGAAAATTATCGCGAAATACAGTTCTACTCGCATGTATTGCACATGGTATCTACCGTTTCATCTATTCTCGACACAGAATCGGAAGCGGTCGATATGTATATGGCTACTTTCCCGGCAGGAACACTCTCCGGTGCACCTAAATACAAGGCTATGGAGCTTATTGATAAATACGAAAACCAAGCCCGTGGCTATTACGGCGGAGCTATCGGCTACATTGGCTTTGATGGCACCCTGAACCACGCAATCATGATCCGGACTTTCCTTAGCAAGGATAACCGTTTGTTTTACCAAGCAGGGGCAGGCATTGTAGCTGCTTCGGTTGAAGAAAACGAGCTTCAGGAAGTAAATAACAAACTCGGCGCGCTGAAAAAAGCCCTGGAATTGGCAAAGGAATTATAATAATAGTCGTAAGTCCGCAGTCGTAAGTCTTTAGACTTTACTTACGACTAAAAACTAAAGGAGACAATGTTATTTATATTGTA
>DATALJ010000175.1:0-6747 GCA_036261135.1 Bacteroidales bacterium | reverse complement strand
GATCATAAGGAGGATCGGCAAACACAATGTTATATTTGGAAGCTATTCCTTTTATAAACTGGAAAACATTGGCCCGGTAAACGGTCAACTGATCGAATTTAAGTTCCGAAGCCGTTTTTTGAATGTAACTGGCATATTTAGGGCTCATCTCCACGCTATCCACTCTCAATGCACCACGCGAAGCAAATTCGTAGCTTATACTTCCTGTGCCGGCGAAGAGATCCAGAACATTAATATCTTCGAAATCGAACTGGTTACCCAGAATATTAAAAAGACTTTCTTTTGCAAAATCGGTTGTTGGCCGAGCCGTAAAACCTTTAGCCGGAATAATTTGTTTCCCCCGGTATTTGCCGCTAATTATTCGCACAATGCTACATTAAATAAATTTGCATATCGGGTAAGATAAAGCTCATCAAACAAATAACTGTATGTAAATTGTTTGCTTGGCGTAATAAACCGAACATGCATGAAGTATTTATTGAGATTTTCAAAGATCTCGTCATGCTGGTCCGTATCAGACGAAATAAACAAGTCCAAATGCTTGGGTTTCATGTTGAATTGCTCGTAAGCACTCAGCAAATAATACACAATATCGGTTATACTATTAATAGCAAAAGAATTATAAAAAAGAATTTGCTTATTATCAACAACGGCAATGGTTACAAACCCCTTGTAAAGATATGAAAAACACCGGGGCCTTGTAAGATGATCCGATTCGGAGAGAACATTCTGAAGAAATGGCGTAGAATGATGATATAACTTACATTTAGGCAACCGCTCATTTAAAACATGAAGCAATGCCTCGGGATAAGTAAATATATTGATTATGTTCCCCGCATCCAGGGCGTTATGCATAACTTTAGTCTGCTCAACAGCAGAAAAATTCAGCTTGTAAATATCGTCAATATGCTGCACGTCAAAGTAATTGGCAGGTACAACTGTTGAACCTCCGCCAATATAGATATGACTTACCGATTTGTAATTTAAACTAATCAGTTCATCCTTTTGAAATACATTCGTAAAAGAAGACGCAATTTCGCTGAAACTATCAACATTTTCGAAATAGTAGTTCCGCAAACCAACGTATTTCAAATTCTGCAGGTCCAGTATAGAAAAAGAAAGTCCATTCAAACCAGTTTGAATGGACATATGATAATGATGAGATTGATTCTTTACGAATGTTTCGTCAAGGAGATTAATTTCATGCATAATTGAAAATTATTCCCAATTACCGGCATTGTTATTTGCTTCATCGAGTGAACCAACTCTCAAGCCAGGATAATTAGCTACTTTAGTTCTATATTCATTGAAGTTGATGATCAACTGACGGTCTAAACCATTAAGAAGCACATCGTTATGAACTTTAGCTTCAAAAACGTTTACTTTAACTTTTGATCCGGTTTCAACTTCGCCCATTTTCATTTCAAATTTCTTACCACCGGTAAAAGGTACAATACTCAAAGAATCCAGACTAAAGTTAGGTTTTTTAAATAATGAATCTTTTACAGCAACAAGAATGGTATCACGTTGAATTAATCCTTTTTTCAGGGCTTCTTTCTCAGTCATACCTGCATCAAGCAAACTGTCGGGGATTGTACCAATCATGGTTACAACTTTAAATTTGCCAGTGTTCAAAAAGTTAACCAAAGTGTCGAAACTTCCTGTATATTTTCCGTGAACAGTTCTATAAGCAACCTGGGCAGCACGAATATCTTTTAATCGCTCAATTGTTGCACTATATCTTCTCTGTTGTTCAGCTTCGAAACGAATAGGCTTTTGAACACTTTCGTAGATAAAATATCCCAGTATGATAACAACAACTACCAGGATTCCTTGTATTACTTTTTTCATTAGGTCGGAATTATTAAGTTTGGACAAAAATAAAAAAAGTATTTAAAAGTTAAACGAACATCTTTCTTTTATTTACCAATGTTGAAAAATTACATAAGCGAATTACTAAAGAAAAATACAACTTTTGACCCTACAAAGGATCAGGAGGCACTACTTTCGATATTTTCAGACTTTATACCCAGGCAAAACGAACGCGACGTTTTGCTCGTGAAAGGTTATGCCGGAACAGGTAAAACGTCGATGATCGGTATTTTCATACGTACCGTGAACGAATTAAAGCAGAAGACCGTATTGCTGGCACCTACAGGAAGAGCTGCCAAAGTTCTTTCTTCCATTTCGGGGGTTCCGGCAACAACTATACATAAAAGAATATACCGGCAGAAGACTTCGAAGGACGCATTTGGCGATTTCCGCCTTGATCGGAATCTCGAAAGCAATACCTACTTCATAGTAGATGAAGCATCGATGATTTCGGACCGCGGCACCGAAAACTCCTTCTTTGGCAGTGGAAACCTGTTGGAAGACCTCATCAATTACGTATATAATGAGCGAAACTGCAAATTAATACTGGTAGGCGACACAGCCCAGCTGCCTCCGGTAAATCTTCCTCTCAGTTCGGCAATGAATGAGCGCTTTCTCGAAGGATGTTATCTCAACGTTATTTCGCATGAGTTGAAAGAAGTAGTTCGTCAGGAAAAAGATTCGGGTATACTGAGCAATGCAACCCGGCTCCGAAAGCTCATTTCAGAGGAAGAAGTAAATCAACCTCAGTTCACACTTTCCGGATTTACTGACATTTCGCGCATTGCCGGCAACGAAATACTTGATAATATCAACAACGCCTACAACAAATATGGAAAAGACGAAACCATTATTGTTTGTCGTTCCAACAAAATAGCCAATAAATACAATCAGGGCATCCGCGCACAAATACTTTTCAGGGAAGAAGAAGTGGCAGCAGGCGATTACCTCATGATTGTTAAGAACAATTATCACTGGTTGAGCGAAAACGATGCTACACCTTTTATTGCGAATGGCGATATTGTGCGGGTAAAGCGTGTAAAGAAATTCCAGGATTTGTACGGATTCCGGTTTGCCGAGGCCGACCTGGTAATGCCCGATTACAACAACCTCGAAATAACGGTCAAAATTCTGCTCGACACCCTATACACGGAAACACCCGCATTAACAGCCGAAGACAATAAAAAACTGTATTACACCATAGCCGAAGAGGAATATGGCGATATAACCCAGCTCAAGAAAAGAAACGAGAAGGTTCGGGAAGATCCATTTTTCAATGCCCTGCAGGTGAAGTTTGCCTATGCGGTTACTTGTCATAAATCGCAGGGTGGACAATGGAGTGCCGTGTTTGTGGACCAAAGCTACTTCCGGGAAGAAATGCTTACCAAAGATTACCTGCGCTGGCTATATACTGCGTTTACCCGGGCCACCGAAAAGGTGTACCTGGTAAACTTTAGTGACGAGTTTTTTGATGAGAGCGAAAAAATGAAGTGATTCAGATCAGGAAGATTCTTACCTGCACCTCATCACTTCATTCTTTAATCATTTAGTCTCCTCTCCTTTTCAATTCACGTTCACCAACTCATATTCCCGGCTTCCCAGCCCGATTTTCTCAGCGTACTCCAGGCCCGCTTTCCAATTGGTGTGCGGAAATACAGCGCTGAACTTATCGGCATGGTGGGTATGGTCGTCGATTACACATCCTTTATAAACCGGAGCATTGTTTACCAGATCGACCGAAGCCTGGTCGATAGCTACCGGATCGAATGAGGCTACAATACCAATGTTTGGCGCAATAGGCACATCATTAAACTGCCAGCAATCGCAGTTGGGCGATATATCCATAATAAAATTGATGTGGAACGAAGGTTTGTCCTTAAGCGCAGCCAGTGCATATTCGCCAATCTTTTCCTGCATCTTTTGGGCATTCCATTTAACACGGGCAGCATCGTACTGGCAAACAGCTACACATTGGCCACAGCCCACGCACTTTACATAGTCAATTACGGCTACTTTATCTTCTTTCGTAACATGAACAGCATCGTGCGCGCAATTTTTCTCACAAATGCGGCAGGCGGTACAGTTATCTGTAACAATGTAAGGCTGCGAGTCGGAGTGCATTTCAAGCTTTCCGCCTATCGAGCCACTTCCCATGCCTAAGTTTTTCAAACATCCACCAAAGCCCGCAGCTTCGTGGCCTTTAAAATGATTCATGGATATAAGCACGTCGGCATTGGCAATTGCAGCGCCTATCTTTGCTGTTTTGCAGTGTTTCTGGTTAATTTCAACCTCACGATAATCGGTACCCCTAATACCATCGGCAATTACAACCTGGCAACCCGTTACAGCAGGCATAAAACCATTTTCCATGGCGCTTTGTAAGTGATCCACGCCATTGGAACGACGTCCTTTGTATAAGGTGTTGCTATCGGTAAGAAAGGGTAAGCCTCCCTTTTCGGCTATAGCTTTCACAATAACCGCGGCATAATTTGGCCGCAGATAAGCCATATTCCCAGGTTCGCCGAAATGAATTTTAATAGCGGTAAGCTTTTTATTAAAATCGATCTCCGAAATACCCGCTTTTTCGAGTAATCGCGAAAGTTTTTGAAGAATATTCATTTTCGGCGTTGTGCGAAAATCAATAAAATATACGTTGGATTTGGACATACTGGTTAATAATTAAAAAATTAAACTACAATCCCTTGTAAGGATTCAATGTATTTATCAAGCAGAAATGCAAATTTATATTAATTAACGAATTCAATTCAAGGCTGATTTGGTAAAATAAAGCGTTCATCTGTCAGGCACTAGTAAACGTTTGAATCCCAAAAGTATTCATCTGATACACAAAAGTACGCATATGTTATGGGTTAGGATAAATCTGTCGGTCGCTAGGAATAATCTGTTAAGATCTAGAACGAATCTGTTGAATGTTAGCATGAATCTGTTGAGTGTTAGAAGCAATCTTCCAAGCTCTAGAACGAATCTGTTGAGCATTAGAACCAATCTGACAGTCTCTAGAACGAATCTGTTGCATGCTAGGACCAATCTTTCGGATTCTAGAATAAATCTGCCAGATGTCAGAGGACAATTTCTATGGGGTAAGGGTTGACTAAAAGGGTCTATCCACAGAACTAAGTCATTCAGATCCATTCGACCATCATTGCATTTTCAACTTTTTCAGTTATTTTTATTATATATAACATTGCTACTACATGCTAACTACACTACTTGTTTATATCTCGGCTACATTGCTTTGCGCAGTCATTTATTTAATCATTTCAAAGAGCAGAAATTCTCATACGAATGTCCAAAATTTACAAACAGGCGAAAATCTCAATATTGATCTTTTAGGTAATTTGTTCTGGAAAGTATTTAATAGTTCCAATCATGCCATTTTGCTGTTGCAGAATTATAAAATTGTAAACTGCAACCAAAGGGCGCTAAAATTATTTGATTCGGATTACGACTACCTGGTAGGAAAAACCCCCTTCGACCTCTCTCCCGAATATCAGCCAGATGGTGAGAAGTCGGATATAAAAGGAAAGCTTATTCTCGAAGAAATTTTCAAAAAAGGCGTTGTAAACTTTGAATGGAGTCAGAAGAAAAGTAACGCTGAGCTGTTCATTGCTGATATATCGGCAACCTCGTTCGAAGTTAACGGCCTATACTATGTAGCAGCAACCATGCGGGATATTACATTACAGAAAAAAGAACAACAGGAGTTAACCGAACACCGCTCGCACCTAGAAAAGCTTGTAAGTGAAAAAACTGCTCTTCTGGAAGAAAAGAACTTCCGATTAAAAAAGCTCAACCAAGAACTTGATGCTACCAACGAAGAATTAATATCTAACAACGAGGAATTGGTCTGCACTAACGAGCAATTGGAAAAAGAAATACAGGAACACCTAAAAACCCAGGAACAAAAAGCTATTGCCGAAGAAAAGATCAAACAGTTTATTCTCCAGTCGGGAAATGGGATCATCATCATCAACAGCCAGGGAGTAATTGAAGAATGGAATGAAGCGATGACTGAGATAAGTGGTATTGATAAAGCACAGGCGGTAAATAATTTTATATGGAATATAAACGCGCAATGGAGCCCTTCCATTGATAAAGAATCGGAAATTGAAAGGTTCAGAAAAAACACAATGGACTTCTTCGATAATATAAAAAAGGAAAACGGCCATTTCTATTCATTCGAAACCAAAATAATACATGCCGCACTAGGTGAAAAGTATTTACAAATTTTCATGTACCCTATTGTTGCAAACCGCGAAAGCTACGCAGGATGCATTATTAATGATATTACCCTAAAAAAAACTACAGAAACCGAACTGGACAAATACAAAACTGATCTTGAGATTCTGTTGGCCAAAAACTCCGAGCGATTAATGCAGTTATCTAGTCGCTTCAACGAGGTATACGCCGTTTCGTCCGATGCCATAACCTTTGTAGACATTGAAGAAGATGGTGTGCTTAAAGTGTTCGATATGAACCCAACAGCACAAAAAGTATTTCAAATAAACTGCGACGACATAAAAAAAGGTCTTCCTGTAGAAAACTTACTGCCTCCTGAAAAGATTAAGCCATTTATTGAAAAAATACGTCCATCCTTACTTAAGGGAGAAACAATCACCATCTCTGAGGACACAAACATTGGAAATGGATATTGGAAAACGACAATTTATCCAATAACAGGGGCTGACGGCACAATCACTCGCGTTGCAGCCATTTCTAAAGATATTACTGCATTAATCGCTCGGAGTTTTTGGCCAACAGAATCTCAAGATCAGTTTTGTATTTGTCCAGTTCGGTTTCTGTAGTTTTTTTTTAGGGTAATATCATTAATAATGCATCCTGCGTAGCTTTCGC
>DATALJ010000174.1:0-2234 GCA_036261135.1 Bacteroidales bacterium | reverse complement strand
GGGTTCCTTAATTGCAGAAAAATCAAATGTTACATAATTATAGCGGAGGTAAGTGCCCCACGGGTTTAGCTTTCCGGAGAATATTTCAGTTGTGTTGCCGTTGGCATCAATTTTTATCAGACTTGCCTTTGAAAGGGCTTTATCATGTTTGTCAAGCTCAATAACAGCTACTTTCTGCTGGTTGGGGTGGTATCCCAGTTGGGAGTAAGTAATAACAGGTTCTCTGATCCAGTCGGGAATGGTATTTGCTTTAACAAACCACTCAATAACTTTTCCTGTCTTGTTTGCAGGGATCATACTTCTCACAACATACCATCCATTCTGGGCTTTGTTTCTACCATCATACAAGCTTAAGTCGCCACTGTTGTTTTTAATGGTTATTCTTTTTAAAGGATCTTCGGGGGCCAGGACTAAAGTTGCACCTTTGGCAATTGGTTTGGGTTCTGCTATTCCTGCTTTGGTTGTTTCCATTGAACTGCTGGGGTATAAAGGGAAAAGCCCTGAATTGTCGTCCATAAGAAAGGTTTTACCAAAATAAGCAGATGGCAGGAATTCGAAGTTAAAGCCAGCGATACCTTCAAGTTCGGTGGGCAAAGGCTTTTGGAGGTTTACGCTGATATAAAGACCTCCATCGCGGCTTTCGGTCTTTATCATGTAGTTAAACCCGTATTTGGGGTAAGCAAGATAGGCTTCTATTGTGTTGGTTGCCTTGAAAACCTTTCTTTTTATAAACTGAGGGAAGGGGTCCCACTGTTCGGGGGTAGGATTCAGGCGTACGTCGCCATTGGTTGCGGTTCTGATACCATGATGAATGATTTGAATACCACTCATTTTTTCATCGCTGAACAGACCGTTGTAATAATTACCGAAGACCAGTATATTCATGCCTTGGGCTTCAAAGTATAACGAATCGTTTATAAACAGGTTGGCATTGTCATTTTCTTTTTTATCGCACTGAACTAATAATAAACTGGCTAAAATCAAGACGCCTAAAGCAACATAAGCTTTTGTTGAACGCAAACAAGTATTCATATAAATATAGTTTATGTAGTGTATTCTGCTTATAGAGGCTGCCCGAAAGGCTTTGCAGCTTTTTTGGACAGCCTCAAATGATGTGATGCGTCAAGATTCTTAATTCCCGGATATTATTGATCGGATGTTTCCGGAAGTCCGGTTATTTAGCCGGTTTGTAAAAACTTTCAGGAGCACCGAGGTAACTGGGTTTTAGTCCTCCGAGGTCAATCATAAGTTTTTGTAAAACAACGCCTTGGTCCACCATCCAGATTTTTAATGTGTGATAACCCGGTTTTTTGATTAGATGCAATGATTGTGAAAATCTTGCGTTGTCGGCAACGGTTTTTGCCCAATCAATATTTTCGTGGGATGCATCGAAGTCTGCTGGAACCAGGGTTATAACCTGCGGTTTTTCGTCATCGAACGAAACCGCGTACTGAAGTGAACGACCTGGCATAAAATTCAGTGTTGGTGAGAAAATACCGGTTACATTCACTGTATCTGCTGTAAACAGGTACATTCTGTATTCCAAACATGGCGCATCTTTGCCAGGAACTGCTTTTTTGGCGTTTGTTGCAGAATTAGCCCTCATTGCGGATAAGGTGTTCCCGTAATCTTCAATTTTAGTCCAGCTTCTTGTCCCTATTTGTGTTTTTTTGAATAATGCTCTGCCTCAATGGATACATAACCATTGGTTTCAACAAAGCCTCGCAATGTTTCTTTACTTATTTCTTTGGGATTGAATGCCTCTACTTTTATGGATACCTGACTGTCCGGTCCATTTATGGTAATATTACCTGTTGAAAGTCCTTTTGTTACTTTACTCCAATCAATATTTGCATAAATTCGTTCTTCTTTCTCAATGGTACCCGATGTTTGCGATAGTATAATCCATGGTTGATCAGTGGTAATTGTGTAGTCAAAGGGATCACCACCTTGGTTAAAGATTTCGAAGTAGTGTTTACGTTGGCTAAAAATGTTGAATTGAGGAAGTGTAGCTGCTCTTGTCTCTGTGGGCCATACGGATTCGGATTCTTCAACCGAGACGCTCATGATTACAGTGTCTGGAATAATAAGGTGATTTAATTTTATAGCTCTGAGGCTGTTTACAGGAGGGTCGCGCCACGACATATAGCCTAGATGAGGCTGATCCTGAAAATGAATCCATTTACCGCCTAAAAATTCGCGATTAAAGTAACCCATTAAGCTTGTATCCTTCT
>DATALJ010000160.1:0-1730 GCA_036261135.1 Bacteroidales bacterium | reverse complement strand
TTATTAGTTAATGTTTCATATCAGATATTGATTTTCAATCAGAAAAAAGTGAATTATAGTGTTAGAATCAAACTAATGCTTCCCAGCCGCATAAGTCCCTGCGATAACCCGCAAGAGTGACAGCACCACTTCTTGCCCGGCCATCATACCCGTTTGGGGGGCAGATTACTCGGATATGTACTCCAAAGAACAAAAACAAAGGTTCTATAATAAATGTTGTGGTGCGAATAAGCTAAAAGGTAGAGCATATTCGAAAACTCCTGTAAAATGGAATTGAAGAGAAACCAATTCTACGGAGGCCGAATATGCTCTACTCATATTTTACAGAAAAATTGCTTGGATTAAAAGACGTAAAGATAAAAAATATTGCGGATAGTGAAGGAAACACGGAAATCTATCTTGAAAAGCCCGTAAAACCGCATACTTGCCCTATATGCGGAGAAAAAACGGATAAGGTACACGATTACAGGAATCAGCGCATAAAGGATATACCGGCGTTCGGCAAGAAAACAGTGCTCATATTGCATAAACGACGGTATAAATGCGGGTGCGGGAAATGCTTTTATGAAAAAGTAGATTTCTTACCTCGATATCGTCGGATGACCAATCGATTTTCTGCCTATGTAATTAGCAAGCTGAACTCAGTGTGCAGCTACACGAGCGTGGCAAAGGAAACAGGCGTATCAATACCAACCGTTATCCGCATTTTTGATTTAGTACAATACGGAAAGCCAACATTGCCGGAAGTGTTGGCGATAGATGAATTTAAAGGTAATACAGGCGGTGAAAAATACCAATGTATACTAACAGATCCGAAAACACATGTTGTTCTTGATATACTGCCAAAGCGATATTCGAACCATTTGATTGAATATTTCAAATCAATGGACAGAGGTAAGGTAAAATACTTTGTAAGCGATATGTGGCGTACGTATTCCGACTTTGCCGAAGCGTTTTTAAAGAATGCTACTCCAGTAATTGATAAGTACCATTTCATCAGGCAGGTAACATGGGCTTTTGAGTCGGTTAGAAAAGAGGAACAGAATAAATTCAGCAAAGATCATAGGAAATATTTCAAACGCTCTAAAAGGCTGCTTACAAAGCGCTACGACAGGCTTACCGAAGAGCAGCGACAACAGGTTGATGTAATGCTTTATTCGAGTGCAAACCTTTCATCGGCTCACTTTTTAAAAGAGTTATTCTACCGGATATTAGAAAACAAGAACAAAGAATCGGCTAAAAAGGCTATGTCAGAATGGATACTCGAGGCTCAGAATTCCAATATACCTGTTTTTGCTGCTTGTGCAAAAACGTTTACTAATTGGTCTGTTGGAATACTAAACTCGTTTGATTGTCCATATACAAACGGATTTACCGAGGGGTGTAACAACAAGATAAAAGTACTGAAGCGAAATGCATACGGTTTCAGAAACTTTAAGCGATTCCGTAACCGTATCCTTCACATATTTCAAAGTCAGCATGTAAAAAAGATGGCGACTACGTAACACAATCGCCATCTTATCACCAATTTATTTTCGGGGGTCACCACAACATTTGACAAAGAGCCGTTTTTTTTTATTGCTCAGAGCTTAAGCCTTGTTGTCCACCGGCATAACCGGAGGTTATCTAGACAATAAAAAAGCCCTGCGCATAGCACAGAGCTTTTTATTAATCAGTGAACTAAAATTACTTAAGTTCAACCTTTGCGCCGGCATCTTCGAGTGTCTTTT
>DATALJ010000156.1:0-4951 GCA_036261135.1 Bacteroidales bacterium | reverse complement strand
TTTTCGGGAGTTATAAGCGTAGTCTTTTTTGCCAACGATTCTTTCATGCCAGGATTATTGCCCAGAAACATATTCAGCGCGAATTGATTCGCGTATCGACCGATATACAGCAAAAAGCGTTCGACGATTCGATGGACGTAGACGATCTGCTCGATTTTGCCGAAAGCGAAATGTTTAAAGTAGCCGAAGGTAGCATTAAAAAAGAAATGCAACCTATTAATGTGCTGATAAAAGAGGCCATTACTCAAATTCAGGAAGCGGGTAAGAAGGAGGACAGCCTGAGTGGCGTACCTTCTGGTTTTACCAAACTCGACAGGATTACTTCGGGCTGGCAGCCATCGGATATGATTATTGTCGCCGCCCGTCCTTCAATGGGTAAAACAGCGTTTGTATTGTCGATGACCCGCAACATGGCCGTTGAACATAAGCGTTCCGTGGCGCTGTTCTCGCTCGAAATGTCATCGTTGCAGCTCGTTAACCGTCTTATCTGCGCCGAAACCGAGCTGGGTTCCGACCGCATCAGAAGCGGTAAACTTCAGCCCTTTGAGTGGGAACAACTCGAACGACGTGTTAAAAACCTGGTAGAAGCGCCTATTTTTATCGACGATACACCCGCAGTTTCTGTATTTGAGCTGCGTGCCAAATGCCGCCGTTTGAAACAGCAGCACAATATTGATATTATCATTATCGACTACCTCCAGCTTATGACCTGTAACATCGATTCCAAGGGCAGCCGTGAGCAGGAAGTATCCTTCATTTCGCGAAACCTGAAAGTGATTGCCAAGGAATTAAATGTTCCAATTATAGCGCTTTCGCAGCTTAACCGTTCGGTTGAGGTTCGTTCAGGTACCAAACGCCCGCAGTTGTCTGACCTTCGTGAATCTGGAGCTATCGAGCAGGATGCGGATATTGTGTTGTTCATTCACCGTCCCGAAAAATACGGCTTCCTCGAAGACGAAGAAGGTAACTCCCTCCGTGGAATTGCCGAAATTATTATTGCCAAGCATCGTAACGGTGCGCTGGACGATGTTCGCCTTCGTTTCAAAGACGAGGTGGCCAAGTTCGAGGACCTCGAAGGCATCGATCCGTTCATTATGAGCGATGTGTCATCCCAAGCTGTAACCTATGGATCAAAGATGAACGAAGAAGTGGCTCCTGTGAAAGCGGCAAATCCTTTCGACATGGGCAGCAACATGGGCTTTGATAATGAGGTGCCCTTCTAATTGATAATTGAAAATTGACAAATAGGAAGTGCGTTGTCATTCCGGCGAAGGCCGGAATCCCTAAACTAAGAAGTCCGAACTAAAACGGTACTATATGCTCCTTAGTAAACGGATTTCGTGCCTTGAAGCAGCGCTTATTCTGCACTCCCTACAAACGAGCGCGAGCCAAGTAGCGAACAAAGGGTTTATTGTCACATTGCACTCATTAGCACATTGTCTAATTCACAATATCTTCTTTAGATCCAGTAAATGCTCAATTTCGTAGGTTATAACTTCCGAATGGATTAATTTTGAAGGGTTATAATATACCTGATCTATTCCGCAGGCCTTGGCTCCAAGGATATCCACCTTCAAATCATCACCTATCATTATGCTTTCAGCCTTTTTGGCGTGAACCGATTTGATACAGTAGTCGAACATGCTTCGGTGTGGCTTATGCGCCCCAACATTGTCCGAGGTGAACATCTTTTCGAAAAAACCTTCGAGCCCGGTGTGCTTAATTTTGAGTTTTTGGATATGCGTGAACCCATTGGTTATAATAAACAATCGGTATTTTTTCTCTCTTAAATATTCGAGAATCTCTAATGTTCCTGGCATTAAGGCTTCAGAACGCGGGCTGATATTCAGGAATTCGGTGTTCAGCTCTTCCGAAAGCCCTGGATCTTCAAACCCAACTTCATTAAAACACATTTCGAAACGCCTCGTTCGCAATAAATCCTTCTGTAATCTACCTTCTCGGTAGTCCTCCCATAGGATTTCATTGTATTTGAAAAAGAGCATCCTGAACTGAGCAAAGACCTGAAAATACTTCTCAAGCACGTATTTTTCGTACAATACCGATAGCGCCTTGGTGGCGTTATTTTCATAATCCCACAACGTGCTGTCCAGATCGAAGTACACATACCGATACTTTTTCATCGCGCTCAAAACACTTATCTTAAAAAACGTTAAATCAACAAAAAACGGGTCATAATACGAGCAAAGATAATGGAGTTGTCGATTGTTTGGTTAAAATAAATTGTATATTAGCGGCCTATTTCAATCAACCTTAACATTAATTATTATTCGAATGAACGCAAAATTAATAGCTGTTATATTCCTTTTTGCAACAGTAAGCCTGCCCGGCTATTCGCAAAAGAAAAAGAAAAAAGATAAAAACGAGAAAGCTCCGGTGGCGGCTGTCGATACCGTTAAGCTGAAAACTGCATCAGACTCTGTTTCGTACAGTCTTGGCCTTATGTTTGGCGCGAACCTGGAGAGAGCGGGTTTCGAAAAATTGAATTCCTCGCTGGTAGTTCAGGGCATGGAAGAATCGTTGGCAAAAAAGACTACGCTTATAACTCCCGAAAAAGCGAATGAATTGCTCAACAATTATGTAGTGGCACAGCAAAAAAAGAAGTCGGACAAGAATTTGGCCGAAGGCAATGCTTTTCTCGAAAAGAATAAAAAAGACTCTGGCGTAGTTGTATTACCCAGTGGCCTACAATATAAGATATTGGTAGAAGGCAAGGGTGAAAAACCTAAAGCTGATGACAAAGTTACCGTGCATTATCATGGCACGCTAATTAACGGAACCGTTTTCGACAGTTCGGTAGAAAGAGGCGAGCCCATTGAACTCTCTCCTAATAATGTTATTGAAGGATGGAAAGAAGCGCTGCAACTTATGCCTGTAGGTTCAAAATGGAAATTGTTTATTCCTGCTAATCTTGCTTATGGCGATAGGCCTATGCAAGGTCCTATAGAACCCAATTCTGCGCTTATTTTTGAGGTTGAATTAATCAGTATTTCAAAATAAAATAAATAAATAATTAAACAAATCATTTTATGAAGAAAATTCTAGGAATTGTTGTTGCTGTGGTAATTGTATTGTCATCTTGCAAACAAACCGGTAATAGTACTGGCGCGAAAACAGAAAACGATTCATTAAGCTACATGTTTGGCGTATATTTTGCCTCCCAGGTTAAGGCCGACGTTAAGGAATTAAATATAGATATGGTGAAAAAAGGTTTTGCTGATGTTTATAAGGCCGATACCTTTAAGATGGACCCTAATCAGATCAGCATGGAGCTGAACAGATTATATGGAAAATTGGCTGAAAGAATGGCTAAAGAAAATAAAGCAGAAAGCCAGAAATTCCTTGATGAAAACAAGAAAAAATCAGGCGTTGTTACTTTACCAAGCGGCCTCCAGTATCAGGTTATTAAAGAAGGTACAGGTCCTCAACCCGATTCATCTTCTGTGGTAAGTGTTCATTATAAGGGAACATTAACAAATGGCGAAGAATTTGATAATTCTTACAAAAGAGGCGAACCTGCTAAATTCGAGGTAAGAGGTGTAATTCGTGGTTTCACAGAAGCGCTCCTTAAAATGAAGGTAGGTTCCAAATGGAAAGTATTCATTCCTTCTGATTTGGCATACGGAGAACAAGCTCCCAGAGGAAGCAAGATTAAACCCAATATGGCATTGATTTTCGAACTTGAGTTATTGGGTATTGAGCCAAAACAACCACAACAGGCAACTCCTGGAGCTCAAACCAAATAATTTTTTATATAGATACAAAAAAAGGCTGCCGGCATACGGCGGCCTTTTTTTTGTCCGTTTATGAACACCTTTGTTCCAATACCGAACACATTTTTAATCCTGGGTTTGAAGGTAAAGATGTGTATTAAAGCCTTTTATTAACTATGGTATAATCATTGATACATTCACCAAAAGGCATTTATTATGCAACATTCATAAATCAGGATTCACAACAAATAAAAAGAGAATGATGTTGCATAATACCAGTAACTTAATTAAAATAATTCATGAATAATCATTACGTTATAAATGTTTCACAGGTAAATAAATCGTACGACATGGGGCACAACAAGCTTCATGTGCTAAAAGGCATCAATCTAGGCATTAGCCCTGGAGAAATGATCGCTATTATGGGGGCTTCCGGTTCCGGGAAATCTACATTGCTCAATATTCTTGGTATTCTCGACAACTACGATACAGGGCATTATTATCTGAATGGAACACTCATGGCCAATTTGAACGAATCCAAAGCTGCCTATTATCGTAATCAATACCTGGGCTTTGTTTTTCAATCATTTAACCTTATTTCGTTTAAAAATGCAATGGAAAACGTTGCTTTGCCGCTTTATTACCAGAAAGTAAGCCGTAAGCAGCGAAATAAAACTGCGCTCGAATATCTCGATAAGATGGGGCTGCTCGATTGGGCTTATCATCTTCCCAACGAATTAAGCGGTGGACAGAAGCAACGTATCGCTATAGCCCGCGCGCTGATTTCCAAACCCAAAGTGATACTGGCCGATGAGCCAACGGGTGCGCTCGATTCCAAAACATCGATGGAAGTGATGGACATTCTGGATGAGGTGAACAAGCAAGGCATTACTATGATTATTGTTACGCACGAACGCGATATTGCCGAGCGTACCAAACGCATCATCCATATCAAGGACGGAATCATTGAACAGGACTATTACAAACTTAATTAACGCTGCATATCATGTTCGATCTCGATAAATGGCAGGAAATATTTTCAACCATTCGGAAGAATAAGCTTCGTACAATCCTAACCGGATTCAGCGTTGCCTGGGGTATATTTATGCTGGTTGTGCTGCTGGGTTCAGGTATAGGTCTTGAAAATGGTATAAAGAAGCAATTCGAGGGTGATGCGGTAAATAGTATCTGGATTTACCAGGGACAAACTTCTGTAGCCT
>DATALJ010000141.1:0-3665 GCA_036261135.1 Bacteroidales bacterium | reverse complement strand
ATGGAAAAAACTGGAGTCTATCTCTGACGAATTAAAACAAGTGCAGCAGAAATTACCTGCTGCCAGGCGAATGAAAATGAATTTTGAGGATTCGGCCATGCAACACGGGAAGATTTTAGTAACTGCCCAAAACATTAACTTTAGCTTTCATCAACAATTATTGTGGGATAATAACCTTAACTTTCAAATCAGAAGTGGCGAACGGATTCAGATCAAAGGAAAAAATGGTTCCGGAAAAACAACACTCATAAGGATGATCCTTGGCGAATTACAGCCAATGCTAGGATCGCTGAACAGGGCTGATATGAAAACTGTTTACATCGATCAGGATTACTCGCTTATTCAACACAACCTCACTATTTATGAGCAGGCTCAGCAATACAACGATAATTCGCTGCCGGAGCATGAAATTAAGATCCGTCTGCATCGCTATTTATTCGACAAGGAATATTGGAATAAACCCTGTAGCACACTCAGTGGCGGCGAAAAGATGCGTCTTGTACTTTGTT
The DNA here is from genome assembly GCA_036261135.1 of Bacteroidales bacterium. Lineage (GTDB taxonomy): Bacteria > Bacteroidota > Bacteroidia > Bacteroidales > JAAUTT01 > JAAUTT01. The sequence goes on along the minus strand of DATALJ010000141.1, from coordinate 3,156 downwards.
GCCTGATGATAAGCAACCATGCTCCGGATTTGTTTGTACTGGACGAACCAACAAACAACCTGGATATTCAAAACATTGAAATCCTTACCTCCGCCATAAACGACTATTCCGGAACGCTTATGGTTGTTTCGCACGACGATTATTTTTTTGAAGGAAGTTAAGGTGGAACGTGTGATTACGTTATAATCATACTCATTTGGAAATCTATTGCTAAAACTTGTCGCAAACGCACCTTACTTTGTCATTTGTACACCTCAGTTGTAAGCCTTCTCTCCGTAATTTTGTTTATGTATAATTAAAATCAAAATCATGGCACTTATCAATCCTCACATTAACTTCAACGGAAATGCGGAAGAAGCATTTACCTTTTACAAATCGGTTTTTGGCGGTGAGTTCGCACAAATTGTACGCTTCAAAGACCTACAGAGCGATGAATTCCAGGTATCGGCAAAAGAAGCCAATAAAATCATGCACATTGCGTTGCCTATTGGCAAGACTTCTTTGATGGGCAACGACGTTCCGGAATTTATGGGAAGAACCAATGAAAACGAAATCCGGTCCAAAATAGCCATTACCGCAGAAAGTCGCGAAGAAGCCGATAAATTATTCAACGGACTTTCGGCAGGCGGACAGGTTGAATATCCCATGGGAGAAAGCCCCTGGGGCTCTTACTTCGGAAGTTTCAGGGACAAATATGGCATTGAATGGATGGTGGACTTTGCGATGAAGAAGTAACCGATTTAGTCAGGTGCTTAATCATAGCTCTGACGCACTTCCATCCACCTTTCGAAGTATTCCTATTGTTTATATGGAGGTAAGATAGCTTTCTATTTCCTTCAAATTCTTAACAATGATAGCTCCTTCAGCCTGCAGATCGTCGGAATGATAATTGTTTTCGATGCAAAAAACCCTGAACCCACCTCTTATCGCTGCCGTAACACCGGCCTTGCTATCTTCTATCACCACAGTAGAATTTATGTCGAAGCCCATTTCTTTGGCGGCATACAAAAACAGGTCCGGTTCCGGCTTCCAGCTATTGATTTGGTAAGAGCTGAATATCCTGTTCCTGAATTTGTCAATTAAACCCACGGCTGTTAAGGTGAGGCTTATTTTTTCGGGCGGACCGCTTGAAGCCACACAATAAGGAATGGAAAGTGAATTGATAAACTCCACTACCCCATCAATCGGTTGAAGTTGCGTTTGAAAAGCCATGTAGCTTCGTTCCCTGTATTCGCGTTCAAATGTCGGCGGCAATGCTTTTTTAAGTCTGCTTTCAATGATCTGAAAACAACTTTGGGTGCTATAGCCTGTAAAAAGCTGCATGGCTTCATTCATGGTTATATCAGCACCAAGTTCTCTGGCCATGTCAATTTTCACCTGGTTGGATATCGATTCTGTATCAACTAAAACACCGTCGCAATCGAAAATAATAGATTTAATCTGGTTCATGCCTGCGAAGGTAATATCAATCGACGAAATGATTTGCCAAGGACGAGATATAAATTGTGGAATTAAACACGAACCCTTACCAAGGCAAGGTTGGTGCGCGAGAAGAAACCTATCCGTTTACTCTTCCATTGTAAGCACCTATGCAAACAACTTCGTTCCTACGATAAACGAATCTCGGAACCGGTGTATAATTTCTCTATTTTATCGCCCAACTGTTCTTTTAAAATGCTGAAACCTTCTTCACCGGTACAATGTCCCGTGTATATTTTGGGTATGTTACGCTTTAAAAGCGTTTGCGCTAAAGAAATCACCGTTTCCTTTCTTTCTGCCAATTGCTTTGTAGCTGTATTTAAAAGATGAAAACCACCAATGACGGCGGATATTGGAGTATTGGGCATGTGTAACCGAACGGTTTCGATCATGTTAATGATTCCGCTATGGGCACAGCCTGTAAAAATAACGTTTCGGTTGTTTTCGGTGATGGCTAGTACCAACTCGTGCTGAAAATCGTCATGCTCGTATGCTCCCATGGTATTTTTATACAAAAGCGAATTTGACACCGGCACAAATCCTCCCTTACGTTCAACTTTGTAGAGATGGACAAAGTCAAACAAAGTAATGTTATCGAAAAAAAAATGAAACCGTGTGATGTTTTCTGTGATGGTTTCGTGGTCGAGACCAATATACTTGTAAGGAGCATTACCCGGTGTTGAATAATACTTTCCGTTGGCCTCACAAAGTAAATAGATTTTGGCTTTTGAGTTAATGGCGAGAAATTCCTTTAATCCTCCGCCATGATCATAATGAGCATGGGACAATATGTAAGCATCGACATCGGCAATGTTGATGTTTAATGCTTCCGCATTGTGTTTAAAAGCATCGTCGGGACCATTGTCGAACAAAATTTTCCGTTTGCCACATTCGATATAAAAGCCTAATCCGAAACGCTCCTGAAGCGTTGAGTTCTCCAGCTTTGTATTTTCTACTAATGTTACTATTCTCATGTTGTTTAAGGTTTATTCGTTTTTAAGTTTAAAGGCCAATAATCCGCCGGCCAATGGCAGCCAAAAAAGGATGTTTACAACAAGGCTTATTCCTGCAATGTCGGCTAGTCTTCCAAGTAGTCCTACCCCTAATCCGCCAATGCCAGTTCCAAAGCCTAACATTAAGCCAGAAGCCAAGCCGGCATTTTTCTCTATTTCTTTATGTGCCAATGTAACGGTTACCGAAAATGTGGCCAACAGAAATGCTCCTGCCAGGCCAAGCAATACAATACTTACCATGCCAGAGGTTACCGAGAAGAAATAAAACAAGGGACTGGCAATGCATAATGAAATTACCGCAATTCGTTTTCTCCCGTACATATCTGCCAGCATACCTCCGGCCAGGCCACCAAGAGAGCCTGCAAAAAGCATCAGAAAAACCAAACGACTTCCGACGACCAACGATATTCCCGATTGCCTGAGGTAAAGTGGCAGGAACGAGATCAAACTAAAGTATGTTAACGACCGAAGAGCAACGATTCCCATAATTTTGGAAAGTTCGCGCCAATGCTGTTTCAAGTCTGGAACGATTGACAGTGATTTTCCTTGCTGTGCAGTTAATTGCAGATGACGAGACGAAAACCACAATAAAAGTCCAATCATTAAACCAGGAATCATAAATATTGGTGTTACGGCCAGACCGAGCTTTTCCAGGAGTGGAACT
>DATALJ010000132.1:0-36179 GCA_036261135.1 Bacteroidales bacterium | reverse complement strand
CCATCAATGGGCAGAAGCCAAAACGCTTTCTGGCCAGGTTTTGGCAGTAGCTCCGGAATATTACGATGCACGGGTTTTACTTGCCCGTATTTATGCCTGGGAAAAAAACTACACTGAAGCCCGCAAAGAGCTTAAAACCGTATTGGATAAAGAACCGTCGCACCGTGAGGCGATTGAGCTTAGTGTAGATGTTGAATTCTGGAGTGCCCAGTATTACGATGCGCTTACCATTGTCAATCAAGGATTGTACTATTATAATAACGACAAAGACCTGATCATGAAGAAGGTTAAAATCCTTCTTGCTATGGGTAAAGAGGACGAAGCCCGCGAAGTAATGTCGGCCTATCTGGATGCCTATCCCAATAGCCCCGAAGTAAAGCGCAAATTGGCTCAGCTTGAGAAATACAAGAACCGTATTGCCCTCGAATATACAATAGATGGGTTCGATAAACCATATCCATACCGTTGGCATATGGCTTCGGCCCAATACCAGCGCGAAGCGAAATGGGGAACATACCTGGCAAAGGTGAATACGGGTAAAGCATTCTTTAGAGAATTTACAACGTTTAATAACCCCGACTGGCAGATTGAAGCTGATGCTTACCCAATACTCAATCCGAATTTGTATGTGTACTTAAATTATGGCTATTCATGGGGTAGTTTCTTTCCCAGGCACAGAGCCGGCATTGAGCCTTTCCTTACACTTCCCAAGAACTGGGAAATATCGCTTGGCGGACGCTACATGTACTATGAACCCAACGATGAATTAAGCAGCGACGTGTTTATCCTTACCGGTTCGGCAAGTAAATACATCAAATCGAACTGGTTATCCTTCCGTCCTTACTATGTATTTATTGGAAATACATTCTCCCAATCGTATTATTTTCATTACCGCCATTACTTTAAAACAGGCTATAATTACCTGGGCGGAGCATTGGGTATAGGTAGTAACCCCGACGACCCTTCGATTAAAGCTGGCGATGTAAGCCGTTTATCCATTACCACTTATCGTGCGCGGTTGGATTTTCAGCATCTCATAGGTACACGGTTTCTGTTCCGCACATTCATTGGAATTTCGGCAGAAAAGTATTACGATTTTAGAAATTTTGAAAACAAATTCCGCCCACGTACGGATGCAACTTTTTATATAGCTTATTTGTTTTAGGATTATGGAAAAGAGCAGTTTTATAATGGTGATTTTTGGGGCTTCCGGCGATCTTACATCGCGGAAACTTATGCCTGCCCTTTGCGATTTAAGAAACCAAAAACTGCTTCCAACCAATTACTCCATTTTAGGGGTTGGCCGAACCCACATGGACGATGTAACCTTTCGGGAAAAGATGGGGGAGGCTATACATGAATACTTGCCGGACACACCCTGCGATACCATAGCAAATATCCGCGAATTTATTCAGCATTTGCATTACATTTCTATTGAAACCTCGCTGAATAGCGATTATGCAAAACTAAAGCAAAAGCTCGAAGAACTAGACGCATCAAGCCAAACCCGAGGTAATTTCCTGTTTTACCTGGCAACTCCTCCCAGTTTGTACGAAACGATTATTCAAAACCTGGGTGCACAAGGACTTAATAAAAGCGAAAGTCCCGAATCATGGCGTCGCATCATTATCGAAAAGCCATTTGGCTATAATTTAAATACGGCGCTTCATTTAAATAAAAAGGTACTGGAGGTATTCGCTGAAGATCAGGTATACCGGATCGATCACTACCTTGGGAAAGAGTCTGTTCAGAACATTTTGGTTACGCGTTTTTCCAACGCTATATTTGAGCCCATGTGGAACCGGAATTTCATAAGCCATGTTGAAATTACCTCTGCCGAAAGCATTGGCGTTGAAAATAGAGGCGGTTATTACGATACCTCAGGTGCTTTGCGCGATATGGTTCAAAACCACCTGTTGCAGCTTGTGGGGCTTGTTGCTATGGAGCCGCCTGCTTTGTCCGATGCTAAATCCATACGTAATGAGACACTTAAAGTATTTCAATCGCTGAGGCCTCTTAAACCAGCTGATATGGAGAATAATATCATTCGCGGGCAGTATACATCTTCTCTTATAAATGGGAAGAAAGTAGAGGGCTACCGCGAAGAGGTGAACGTGAATCCACAATCCAAGACGGAGACCTTTGTGGCAATGAAGTTCTTTGTCGATAACTGGCGCTGGAGTGGCGTGCCTTTCTACATCCGAACCGGGAAAAGACTGCCCATACGGGTTACAGAAATCGTTATCCATTTCAAACCAAGCCCGCACGTGCTATTTACAAAGGAGAGCGGATTGGGATTTGATTCCAATCAATTAGTGCTTCGTATTCAGCCCGATGAAGGTATTCTGTTAAAGTTCGGGATGAAGGTTCCCGGGGCCGGATTCAGGGTGCAGGAGGTAGGAATGGACTTTCATTATTCAACGCTTTCCAATACCCGCTTGCCCGATGCCTACGAACGTTTGCTGCTCGACTGTATTTTGGGCGATGCTACACTCTATTCCCGTGGCGATGCCGTGGAAGCAACCTGGCAGTTTATCGATCCTATATTAAATTACTGGAAAGAAAACCCCGATACAAAGCTGTACGGATATCCTGCAGGCTCTTGGGGCCCAAATATTACCGACTCTCTCATCGAAGGGAAGGAGCATACATGGCGGTATCCTTGCAAAAATCTTACTACCGACGAAACTTATTGTAAATTGTGAGGTATGAAGAGCTCTTTCAAAACGCAGGTATTTCAGGATGCCTATACTACGGCCGACAGGCTGGCAATGGATTTTATACGCTATGCTGAACAAACCATGGAATTTCGCGAAAAATTATATATAGCGCTATCCGGTGGCTCCACACCTCAAACCATGTTCTCTATCCTGGCAAAAGAATATGCCCGTTCGCTTCCATGGGAAAAGCTACATTTTTTCTGGGTTGATGAACGTTGTGTGCCTGCCGAAAGCCCTGAGAGCAACTTTGGCAATGCCGATAGATTATTATTCAGTAAAATAAGTATCCCGAAAGAAAATATTCATCCTATTCTTGGCAAAGACGATCCTTTGTGCGAGGTGGTACGATATACAGGCGAAATACTGGCTCATGTGCCCTGTGTGAACAAATTTCCTGTTTTTGATCTGATCATCCTGGGTATGGGCAACGACGGCCATACAGCATCTATTTTCCCCGGGCAGATGGATTTATTCGAAACCAATGCACTTTGTTCGGTGAATGAGCATCCGGAAACCAGGCAAAAACGAATTACTTTAACAGGTAAGGTTATCAACAACGCATCCAACGTCATATTCCTTGTTACTGGCGATGCAAAAGCCGATAAGGTAAGCTCTATATTCAACAACGACCATTTAGCCCTTAATTATCCGGCACATAAAGTAAAACCAGTAAACGGAAATCTCTCCTGGTACATGGACAGTGAAGCGGCGAAGCAATTGAAAATGGAGAATTAGAATTGAAAATTGAGATAACCCTGTCATTCCGGCTAAGGCCGGAATCCATTAACTACGAAGCCCGAATTACGTTTGAGCGATGTCTCTGTAGCCTAGGGATTCCGGCCTTCGCCGGAATGACACACCCGATGCAACCATTGGAGAATATTGCTAGCGCTCGTTTGTAACGTGCCTTATTAAAACCCCTAATTGTCCATTCTCCATTTTCAATTGTCCATTCTTTCATTCAATATCTTCAATCTCATACGGAGTTTGCTGATATACGTAGTAATTCAGCCAGTTGGTGAATAACAAACTGGAATGACTTTTCCATAACACTTTTGGCGTTTTCGACGGATCGTCGTTTGGAAAATAGTTTTTCGGAATAGCTATAGCTAGGCCTTTTGCTACGTCGCGGTCGTATTCTTCTTTTAATGTAAGCGGATCGTATTCGGAGTGGCCGGTTACGAATATTTGTTTGCCATCCTTTGAAGCTACAATGTATACGCCGGCTTCGTCGGATTCGGCAATAATTTCCAGCGCAGGAACTTTCAATATATCGTTTCTATTGATGTCAGTATGGCGTGAGTGGGGTGCAAGAAACTCATCGTCGAATCCCCTAACCAGTGGTAGTTTGGGATTGTGAACAACATGCCTGAATACGCCAAATATTTTGCTGTCCGTAGCATGTTTAGGTATTCCGTAATGATAGTACAAGCCTGCCTGTGCAGCCCAACAAATATAAAATGTAGAAGTAACATGGTGTTTGGTCCACTCCATTATTTCTTCCATTTCGCCCCAATAGTCTACAGCCTTAAAATCGAGATGCTCTACAGGTGCGCCGGTAATTATCATACCATCGTATTTCTGATCTTTTACCTGATCGAATGTTTTATAAAATGCCTCCAGATGTTCCTGTGGCGTATTCTTCGATACATGATTACGGATATTCAGCAATGTAACTTCGGCCTGTAACGGGGAGTTCGATAACATGCGCAGCAAATGAATTTCGGTAGTAACCTTAATGGGCATTAAATTGAGAATAATAAGCTTTAGGGGTCTGATATCCTGGTGAACAGCCTTGGTTTCTGTTATTACAAATATATTCTCATCCCTGAGTACATCAATTGCTGGTAAATTATCCGGAATATTTAATGGCATAATGTGTATATTTTAAACTACAAAGGTAAACATTTCAACTAAATTAAGACATAAAAGTCTTTTATAATTTTCCACATTAATGTAACCTCTAATCCTCATTATTCGTTATTTTTATAAAAATTATGAGCGCCAATGAAGCAACTCTACATATTGTTTTTCATTTATTTTGCCTTTTCAAGCCTTAACATTTACGCTCAGCGTATTGATTATAACGATTCTTTGTTGATTAGGAAATATAGGAACAAAGTTTATCCAAAATCAGTAACATCTCTTTCGAATATCTTATATGCCGGCATTGACAACGATTTGGTAATGATTTATCCCGATAATAAATCGAAAACCTACAATTATATTGTATCTACAAATAATGGATCGCTGTATAAAACAGATGACGGATATTTAAATATTCCCAGAAATGCAGGTAGGGCATTCTTCAGTATATATCTTATCAATGAAGACCATGATACGCTGCTGATTGGTAAAAAGCAGTTTGTAGTTCGCAATCTGCCATTGGCTTCGATAAAAGTCGGGGATGTATTAATCAGCGAAGGTGCCGAACTCAATAAAGCGCTATTTTTGAATGGGGATTCCATCAAGCTGTTTTTTACCGACGATCTTCCCGAAAGTGCCGAATGGTACGTTGTTAAAAGTTTTACTGTAGGGTATCCTTATGGTAAACAATTCATTTCGGCCGAAAACAACGGTCCTGTAATAGGAGACGATATTAAAAATCTTCTGAATAAAGTAACCGAGGACAGGGAGCTTTCTATTCGAGTAAATATAGTAGCTCCATCAGGGATTTTGCGATTTCTACCGATTACGAAATTTAAGATCACTCAGCAAACCACTGATAAGCAAAAGGTTGATTCGATGAAACGATAAAAAAAGAATTTGGCAGGGATTTTGCATCTACATAGATAAATGGTATCACTTAAAACTTAGAACCCATGAAAGCACGTATTTTCGCCGCTATTTTGCTGATTTTTACATTTACTACAGCTTATAATCAGACCTCAAGGAGGGGAGAGCGGAATAATGATAATAAAAATGACCAGCAGACCGAAAGAAAAGAACAGAACAGAGAAGCTACAAAACCTGAGAGAACTGAACAACCCAAAAATGACAATTCGGAAAAACGAGGAACCAGTTCAACCCAGGATAACCAAAGAGTAAGCCGCGATAATAACAATCGCGAACAGCAACAACCACAGCAACCGCAGCAACCTGCTCAAACATCGCGCCGCGGAGACCAACGCAATGAAAGCAGGGAATCGAATAACAGAAATGAAGACCGCCATAGCCGCAGAGATGATAACAATAGACGCGAAGTGGTACGCGAAGAACATCGCGAACCCGAAAGAAAAGTTGTAATTCATGAATACAACAGGGAACCGCAGCGTAAGGTAATCGTTCACAACGACCGCCGGGAAGAAAGAACTTACGTAAGAATTGACAGACCCGTTCGTAAAGTTGTGGTTGTAAACCATCCTAGAAACTATCGTCCGGTATCGGTTGAGTACCGCCGGGTTCATAAACCATACCGAATTCCTGCACATTCTTCAATATACTGGAATGTAAGCCTTTACAACGATTTCAGAATTTTCTATCCCGAAGTAAGGGCTTGGAGATACGATATCGGATACGCTCTTCCTGTAGTTCCAGCTTATGATGCCGATTACTACATTGGGGATGTAGCAAGGGTTTACGGTAAAGTGTACGACATTTACTACGAATATGAAACCGATGAATACTACCTGTACTTTGGCGATTACTTCCCATACCAGGATTTCAGTGTTGTTATTGATGGGAAAGAAGCACGCGCCTTCAGCCGTCGTCCCGAAAGATTCTTCCGCAGAGCAAACTTATCAGTTACCGGATACATTACCGACTACGATGATAAACCTGAAATTGTGGTACGCAGAGCTTCGCAAATAGAATTATACTAAACATTCAAAATAACAGTGGAAAGCCAGGATTATCCTGGCTTTTTTATTTATACCCAACAGTGATAAAGGTTAGTTGTAATTCCTAAAAAAAAGTGTAACTTATATATAAATTATTAGGTCATTCGGTAAACATGTTTACGTTCAATACCATTTACAGCAAAATAAGGATATTCCTTATCTCTGTAGGGATAATCTTTGTTTTTCTATTCATTGTTTTGATATTTCTGAAATACCAAACAGAAAAACAAATTGTTACGTCCTACAAAGAACAATTTCAGCACGAAGCGCATTCGCTGCTTACCATGAAATCAGAAGAAATGGATCGTACCGTAACCGATTATACATTCTGGGACGAATTTGTAGAAGCTATTCGCACCAAAGATACCAGCTGGCTGTGCGTTAACGTTTCGATAACAGCCACATTCAATTATAATTATACCGGAATATACAACAACAAGCTGGACCTGATATATGAATTCTATAACGATGAACCTTCCGGAGAAATCATTCCGCCAGAGATTTTGAATGAAATAAAGAGAACCCGCTTTCTGCATTATTTTATGTATGTGAATGGCGAATTAATGGAGATTTGCGGATCTTCCATACATCCTTCAAGCGATCCTACTCATGAAAAAACAAAAGAGGAAGGATATATGTTTGCCGGTAGGCAGTTAAATGCCCGTTACTTGAAAAAACTTTCTGAAATCAATGGATCTGAAGTGAAAATACAGTCTTCCGATTTGCTTAGCAGTGATAATAATAAAATAATTCAAGCGCTTTATCCATTAAAAGGATGGGACAACAAAAATGTTGCAAATATTGTTTTTACGCGCGATGTAAATTTTAACTTCAAAGGAACCCAACAGCTAATGTACATTTTAATGGCTTTTGTTGTGTTGTTCCTGTTCATAACCAACTTTTTTGCCCGCCTGTATATCAATACGCCGCTTGAACTTTTCGCCGATATACTCAAAACAGAAAATCCTGATTCTATTCACAAGCTGAAAAACTCCGCTTCCGAATATGGGCGTATTGGTAATTTATTCGCGCACTACGTTCATCAAAAGAAAGAACTGCATGAGGCAAAAGAAAAAGCACAGCAAAGCGAAAGCCGTATTTCTGCACTTCTTAAAACAATTCCCGATCTCATTATTGTTCTTGACCAAAGTGGGGTATACATTGATTATTATACCATGGATTCCTTGGACTTATTCAAAAAGCCTGAATTTTTTATAGGAAAAAGAATGTATGAGGTACTACCCGCCGATGTGGCAGCCAACTATAAACAATATATAGATGAGGCGATAAGGACCAAAACCGTTCAGGTATTTGAATATTCGTTGCCTATGCCTACAGGCGAGGAATACTATGAATGCAAATTAACAGCATTTGAAGACAATAAGATACTGAGCCTTATTCGCAACATTACCCAGCGCAAACATGGTGAAAACGCTGTTAAGGAAAGCGAAATAAAGTTTAAGGAAATAATAAACCAGGTGAACGATGGAATCATTGTAGTGGATGAACAACAAAAGGTTATTGTGTGGAATAAGGGCGCCGAGCAGGTATTGGGGCTTATGGCTGAGGATACAATAAACAAAAACGTAACAGATGTTCTCCTTCAAATTGCTTCTCCTAAGCTGAAAGTTAAGCTAACCGAAGAGAATGTAATTGAAAAGCTAATAAACTTCCAAAAGCCCGAACTCTTTAATAATTTGGTAGATAATGAAATCATCAACAGACATACCGGACAATTCAGAAATATTCAGGCAAATATCTTTCCCATACAGCTCGAGAAAATTAATTTGTTCTGTTCCATTTTCAGAGATACAACTGATATTAAACAATACGAAAACCAGCTTCTATTGCTGAACAGGGATAAGGACCGCTTTATTTCTATTATTGCGCACGACCTGAAGAATCCGTTTAACGCCATACTGGGCCTGTCTGATATCCTTGTCGAGAATATCCACAATGCAACGCCCGATGTCACCGAAAAACAATTACGGTTTATCAATAGCTCCGCGCATCAATTCTACTTCTTTTTAGACGAGATTTTGTTGTGGGCAAAGGCAAAATCGGGTAAACTGCCATTTCAGCCACAACGACTAAATGTAAGGGACGTTTGCTATGGTATTATGGAAATATACAAGCTGAACGCGCATATCAAAAACATTACAGTAAAATACCAGGAAGAAGAGGCCACATCGATCGTTGCCGACAGGAATATGTTTAAAACCATTATTGCCAACCTGCTTTCCAATGCCATTAAATTTACCCGAACCAACGGAATGATTGATATTTCGGCAAGGCACAACCACTCAAGTACGATAATAACCATCTCCGACAATGGAATAGGTATTAAACCCGAATTCCTTCCAACCATGTTCGATAATGCTAATGCCCATACTACCGACGGAACTTCTTCCGAAAAAGGTACGGGCCTGGGTTTATCGCTATGCCGCGAATTTGTTGAAGCGCACAACGGGAAAATATGGGTCGAAAGTGAATACGGCAAGGGTAGTGCGTTCAGCTTTTCCATTCCCGAAAATGCACTCCGCAACTGGGTTGCTTCATAGTTATATTGTTATCTCGGGGTATGCGCAAAATTTTAATTCACCTAACATTCCTGTGAAAAAATCCGTTTCCCCAAAAGAAACAGGACCTAATTGTGTCAAATAGATAATCATTGAAACGAATGATCGTCACTAACGAACTACTAATAATTAAACTTTATGAATCTATTCTGTAACAAAACTCACCGCATCCGGCGAAAATGTAAGCATGTGAAGAATGCTTTATTCGTATCGGTTTTCGCTATGTGGGGCACAGCAGCATTCGCCCAGTCAACTGACTTTAAACTCAACAGTATTGGCGTCTTAAAAAAAACAGGTGTTGACCTGATGATATACAACAACTCGTATACTGGCGGATTTTTCGATGACAAGGTAAGTGGTATCGAAATGATTCAGCATGGCGTTCGCACGGTGAATGGAGGTGCGGTAAGGCTAAGTCCTACGCCCGAACAGTGGGATCTTATTCCAACCGTATCTAACCGAACCATCAACACTACCGATAACAGTGTTATGGTTACGTTGTACTATAAGAAATTCGATTTTACAAGCAGGTTAAAAGTCGAAGGCAAGGGGAGTGGATTCCTTATATCAGTTATTCTGGATACTCCGCTTCCTGATAAGCTCGAAGGCAAAGCCAACATGAACATCGAGTTCCTGCCATCAGCTTATTTCAAGAAAACCTACATCATGGACAACCAAACCGGCATATTCCCGCTGGCGCCTACAGGCCCGGTAATTGCCGATCCGTTCTCCGAAAAAATGCCACAGGTGAACAACGTGCTAACCCTGGAACGGTTTGGCGATACCTATGCCAAAGCAACGCCGTTTGCAACAGGGAAAAAGCTTGTTCTAGCACCCGACGATCCCAAATCGCTGGTTGTTTTACAATCGTTAACCGGCCAAATGGGCTTGCTCGATGGTCGTAACCTGGCATCCAACGGTTGGTTGGTGGTTAGCGAAGTACTTCCTTCGGGTAAAACGGGAGTTGTTGTCCAATGGATGGTTACACCCAACAGCATTCCTACATGGAAAAGAGATCCGGTTATTGCGCATTCGCAGGTGGGTTACCATCCCGATCAGCAAAAAGTAGCAGTGATAGAGCTCGACCCAAACGATAAACCCTTACCCAATGCTACATTATACCGCATTGGTGAAGATGGAAAGCAGGTAAAGGTACTCGACGGTAAACTCATCGTTTGGGGAAATTTCATCCGCTACAACTATTGTAAATTCGACTTTTCGGCGATTAAAGAACCTGGCATTTATCGCATTCAATACGGAAATGTGGTAAGCGATCCGTTTCCTATCGGGAAAAACGTTTACGCAAACACCTGGTATCCCACACTCGACGTATGGATGCCCGTTCAAATGGACCACATGTTTGTTAAAGAAGCGTACCGCGTTTGGCACGGGAACCCACATCAGGACGATGCGTTGCAGGCGCCTACCGATACAGCAATTCACGATGGTTACCGTATGGGAAGTACAACAGGTACTAAATACAAATCGCTGGAACACATTCCCGGCCTGAATATTGGCGGATGGTTTGATGCCGGCGACTTCGATATACAAACCGGCTCGCATAACACAGCCGTAGGATACCTTGTTGGAGCTTGGGAAGACCTTAAACCCATGCGCGACCAAACAATGGTAGATAAGGAACGCAAGTACGTCGCTATTCATCACCCCGATGGAGTTCCCGATGTATTACAACAGATTGAACATGGAACCCTGGCGCTGGTTGCTCAATTCCGTGCATTTGGTCATGCTATTCGCGGTATCGTTCAGCCCAACACTTGGCAGTACAATATGATTGGCGATGCAGGCAACTTAACCGATGGCCTTATCTTCAATCCCAATCTTAAGCCAAACGAAAAGGATGGATACACATCGGGTAAACGCGACGACCGGTGGGCATTTACCAACATGAGCCCATCGTCCGATATTGCATCCGCTACAGCATTGGCTTCGGCAAGCAGGGCATTAAAATCGTACAACGAAGAACTGGCCAATGAATGCCTTCAAATAGCCCAAAAGGTTTGGGACGACAATATTGTAAACAAAAAAGAAGATGCAGACAAACAAAACGAGCAAGGTATGCCTTTCGAATTTTCGCGTTCGATGTCGGGTACACAGGAAGCGGCTTTTGCTGTAGAGATGCTACTTACCACAGGCGATCAGAAGTATGCCGAATACCTTACTAAAGTTTGGTCGCAGATTAAAAATGGTATAAACAATGCCAATGCCCGTCGTTACAGCGGCAACAGCATTGTGCGCTCCATGCTTAAAGCCATGCCTTACATGAACGAAGCGTTTAAGAACGATATGCGGGCTCAGGCGCTCTGTATGAAGCACCAAATTGACTCGGTAAGCAAAACCAATCCGTATGGTGTACCGCTGGGTCAGGGTGGATTTTACGGCGCAGGCAGCAACTTCTCCATTGTGGATTGGGCGCTTACCAATGCCAAGTTCCACCAGTATTTCCCTGAGATTATCGATAAAGAATCGGCCATCCGTGGTTTAAACTATATTCTGGGTTGTCATCCGGCTTCGAGCATTTCGTTTGTTTCGGGGGTAGGAGTGAACTCGAAAAGGGTTACCTACGGCAATAACCGGGCCGATTTCACGTATATTCCCGGCGGTATGGTACCAGGTAATTACCTGATAAAACCCGATTTCTACGAAAACAAAGAAGACTGGCCGTTCATCTGGTACGAAAACGAAGTAGTAGTTGATGGCTGCACGGGTTATATTTACCTGGCTGCACTGGTCGATCATATACTCAGTACAAGCAAATAATAAACCTTTGTATATAGTAGCCGGTAATTCATCCGTTGGATGGATTACCGGTTTTTTATTGCTTTTACGAAGATGTCATTCCGGCGGAGGCCGGAATCCCTAATATCTTCGCAGTAAATGGATTCCGGCCTCCGCCGGAATGACAAATAAACAAACTTTTTTCTCATGCACATACATTAAACCAACCTATATGACAAACAAGCCTATTGATAAAGAAGAAAACCGAAAATGTAGGTTATCATAATTTCATATTATATATATTATTCTATTTAAATTATAATTATTAATCGATATCAATTATCAATATAATGTAACTTGACTTATATTGATAATCTAGCTATATTTACTTTACAATTGGGTTGTTTGCATTCGATTACTTATTTATTCATGCAGCACGTCTGATTCAATTATTCACCAACATTCCAACATTTATTGCTTATGCCACTCAAATACTCCCTTTATTCCAACCCCGTTAAAAAAGGCGAACCAACCTACAGGGCACTGGTTAAAAAAAGAAACACATTCGATATGGATGCCATTCTCGACAAGATGGAAAATTATAAAACGTCCATCTCCAGGGCCGATGCAGCAGGGGCGCTCGAACTCTTTTTCAGTACAGTTGAGAATGTGTTGCTCGAAGGTGGTGTGGTTTCGCTCCCATTGTTTAAGGCGCAATGCAGCATTAGCGGTAACTTCCGCAACAGTGCCGACCGTTTCAATCAAAAAAGGCACACTGTAAATGTTACCATGAAGCCCGGCAAACGGCTCAAGGAAATGACCAGCTTCGTAAAACCGGAAAAGACCGAGGTGAATTTACCTTTGCCCCAGGTAAAAAGCTTTGCCGACATGGCCAGCGGCATCCTGAACAAGAAGATAACACCCGGCTCGCCAGCCATTATTAAGGGCAAGCACCTGAAGTTCGACCCTTCCGATCCCGGGCAAGGCATCTTCTTTATTCCTGAAAATAAACCGGGAATAAAGGCCGAAACCATTCACGTGAATACCTTCTCGCAACTCGTATTGATTATACCCAACATGGAACCGGGCGAGTACCGTGTTTGTGTGGCCAATAACTCGCTTTCGAATGATGTGCGTACGGGAGAGCTGGATAAGCGGTTGGTGGTGGGGTAAGGCTGCTTATTTTAAATCATTTAATCCATTAATCAAAGCCGAAATATCGCTATTATTATGATCCTTACCCTGGTTCAGTGTAGTATGCTCACTACGAAGTCGCTCGGCGAACGTCTCCGACTTCGCCGCACTAAATAGCGGTCTCCTGACCGCACATAATACCACTAATAAGTCTTCCATTTTAAATCCATTCTTATTACATCCAATACACTTTCTATTTCTGCATAATTGGTTGCGCTCGAATAGACATATTCTTCCGGCTTCCTCACTATACCTGCCCGTACAGGATTGTTATGTATATAATCCAGTTTTTCGCGTGCAAATTCTGGTGAGTAAATGACTATCGGATGGCTCTCGTGGGTCCACATTTGGTAATTTTCATTTCGGCTATGGCGTTGTGCATTATACTGAAATCTGTTTAACATCCATTCTTTCCGGCTTTCATTGCCTTCTGTAATTTGCTCAATAATTGTATGCGATGTAAATTTTTTTAAATCGCGGATTATATCACTCAATTTTCCTTCCGGGCTACTTGCTATGATATGTATATGGTTGCTCATTATTACATATCCGAAAATCTGTAATCCTTTGCTTTGCTGGCAAAACCTTAAACTATCGATAACAATATCGCGATATGCCAATCTTGTAAAAACATCAATCCAATCTACTACCTGAAAAGTAAGATAGTGCATTGCTGTTTGGTCTTTTATCTGGTAACCTGTTGACATATATGCAAAGTATCGCTTTTGTTTTATATTTCAAAATGAACGATAACTATAATGCTCAATTGCAAAGTCTTTTTTAAACAAACAAACTACCACATCATTTATAGTCGATTTGTAGTTCGTTTACTACGAAGCCGATCAGCGAATCCCGCGCCTGCGGGATCGCTGGACTAAATAGCGGTCTCCTGACCGCATATAGGATTAAAAACCACTTTGCATATATGTCTACAGTATCTTAAACACAAACTACCGCTATCCATTATAATTGCAATAGTGGTTGTTATATGTGCGGTCAGGAGACCGCAATTTAATGCGGCGAAGTCGGAGACATTCGCCGATCGGCTCCGTGGCTGAACTCTACGGGTAGCTAGGGGCTAATTTAATGCAATTACTTTGAAATTAGCGATTCAACCCCCAATAAAATATATGCACTGTTATGGCCAGTTTTTATTAATCTATTAATCTAAATCTACCCTTACAATCCATTCCCCAAGTTTTCGCCTCTTTATTCAAATTAGCTTTAAATCTCATGTCATTGTCACCAATTGAGAAAACACTTATCACACAAAGTATCGAAACAGCAATTAATGATCCCACGATGAATCTATAAAATATAAGTACAAATCTTTGTTTAGTCCATTTTAAAGAATCAAACAAATAGCTTATTAACACAACTATCAAACTCCAAATAATCCAATCAGCAATGAATCCAGTTAAATAATAATCATACGCTAATGAGGTTGCTAATGAAGTAGATTTAAAAATAAATGGAGATCCGAAATAAACAGGAAAGACATCTTGTCCTTTACAATCATAAACAATAGTAAAAATCGAAAACGGCGAACATAGAATCCCTAAAGAAATCAGAGAAATTATTATATATCTAATTGTTTGTCGTTTATTAATCTTCATTTTCCTATATTTTCAAAATCCAAAGCATTAATCATTAATTGCACGCTTTTTTAAAATTGGCCATAACGGTGATGGTATGGTGTCGTGCGGGATTACGAGGCGATTTCTTATCAAGCTGCACTGGACTTTTTTACGAGCCACAAACATTGGCAACCCACAGAAACCCGCATGCACTATACCATGTGTTGGCGGTATGTGCTTTCTATTTTTCTTGTCCTTTAATTCTAGTTCTTCTTTTAAGTTCCTTGGCTTCAAAAGTTTTAGTCCCTTGGTCAATTACTGCCGTTCCACTAAAAAACTCTTCATTATACCAACGTCTTTGTTTTGTTACACTATCCATTACAAAACGCAAAGATAATTGTCTGTTCCAGTCGTCAACACCTTCTTCAAACATATCAAGTGTCGGCATCCAATCAAAAATATATCGACACTCATCATATGTGACCAAATCCATAAACATTTCATTTTCTTTAGCCTTATACATCCATCTTTTAGTAAACTCCACATTATAAAAATAGGGGCTAGTTAATTGACCAATCAATATGTCTTTTAATTGATGGAACATAAAGACATCACAAAACACATATTTATCCGTAATCCTCCAGTTTTTTCTTATCTTTTCTAGTTTCTCACTGTGCAAATTATCCTCAGAACGCTCAGTAATGAAATAACATACTAATTCAATTTGGTCAAAAAGTTTATTTTCATCACTCGTAATTGCTAATTGTCTTTTAAGTCGACCAAACAACTTTAGAAAAGAATCTTTGTCTATATAATAACTTGACAATCCCCATATCCAAGGAAAATTATCAGGGAAATACATTACATCTTCGTCGTAATCTTTGTGAAAGGATGCTTTTTTGAAATTCTTAAAGAATAGATTGATTAAACTATCATTTGTTGCAAGCCGTTGATAGGGAATTAACACACTTGGCAAATCAAACAAAATACGAGTAATTAACTGACTGTAAAATGTTGTCTCATTTCGTTTAGCTATTTTTATAAATTTTTCTTTATCTATACCGTGACATTCAGGAGTTTCAGTATACCCTCCACCTAATCCACTGTAAATCTCAGTAAATGGCTTAGGATAAAGATAGTTAGCAGCTAATAGATTTAAATTCTCCCGATAATCCCTATTGTTAGGATTTTCTTTATTAGGTAATGAAAAGTTTGTAATTAATATTCCTAAAGTTTCAAGTTTTTGAAAGTAAAATATATCTCTAACTACCGAAAGTGTTTTGTCGCTTGCAATGGTACTGCAAAAATCCAAATAGATAATGTCAAATTTGAAAGGTAATATTTTTAAATAATTCTCAATTCTTCCTTTGTATATTTTTACAAAAGGGAACCTTGAATCTAAAGCAGAAATTACAGCTCTTGAATATATTGTATTATCAGATTCAAATGCCCAAATATTCTCAGGAAGAATACCATTATTTACTAATATTTCAATATCATTTTCTGGATTTGGTCCACTCAAATAAGCAACTCTTAATTCACTAGCTTTCTTTCTCTTAATTATTGAGTCATAAAATGCTTCCCATTGAATAATTTCATTTTCTGATAATAACGATGATATTTCCTTATCATAATCAGTGCCTTTTGTTTGTAAGTATGCTTTGACATCTCTTACATAACTTCTTCTCGCAATTGAGCTTTTTGTCCTATTCTTTGTTAAAGTTCTTATTGCATAAGTCAATGCTTTATCTCTGGCAAGTTGTTTTTCTATTTCTTGGTATTCCTTAATCATTACGTTCTGGTGTGGTTTCGTTGCATTACCGCCAACAAATGTCTATACGAACTACTTCGCATATCTCCCATATATCTGCATATATTCTTTATCATGTCGGTTACATTATTGTTAATTCCAAAAATCACCCAACGCCTTATCTTCCCCACAACTCCCCAATCCGCCGGATAATTTTCTGTGCACCAATGTATAAAATAGTACAACAAAGTACAATAGGTTAGAGGGTATTTTTTATGTTTAACAATAGGCGAATACGGTAGGAGGGTGGGTGCGTTGTGGCAACATCTATTTAATGTGGTTGGCTTTACATTCAGGCGGAAATATGTGTATCTTCGGTAGCGTACTAAAACTTAAAAACGAACATCATTTGTCTCAGGCATAGAAAGTAACACGAAATAACCAGAAATCATTTAACAATCAAGAACGATGAAAAAAACAGTTGTAATCTTTATCCTTTTAGCTTCATTTTTTGCGCTCAATGCGCAGTCGGGTAAATCAGTTGAAGTTGCCCGTAAGTTAAAAAATGCGCCAACGCCCAGTGCCGGTTACGGTAAAGACCTTGGAGATTTTAAGAGCGGGACTTACACCATTACCAGTGCAGGACTTACCCGCCAATATACCATTGATATCCCCCAGAACTACGACAAAAACAAAACGTATCGTTTAATTTTTGCCATGCACATGATGGGTGGGCACATGCAAACCATGGTTGATCAGAACTATTATGGTCTTAAAACGTATGCCGAACAAAATAATGTTCCTGTTATCTTTGTTGCACCCGAGGGATACACCGACCGTACTCCCTGGCGTGCAGCCGATGACAAAGATCATATCTTTTTTGCCGATATGCTTACCTTATTTAAAGATAAACTGAGCATTGACACCTCGCGTATATTTTGCTGCGGTTTTAGCTTTGGCGCCATGTTTACATACTCGTTGTCATTAGATTTTCAGAGCGATCTTCGTGCTGTAGCTTGTTATTCTCCGGCCAATTGGAACATTTATCTTCCTGAAAACAAACACAAACCGTTGGCCTTCTTTAGCACAACAGGCACTCAGGACGGACTTTGCAAGTATGTCAACTCTGATGAAAAAAAACAAGGTGGAAAGTATTGTGTATTGACACACATCGAAGATAACGGATTAAAACAATTGCCAGAAATTCCCCTAGCCACAACGCCCAATCATGTCACAACAGAATTTAAAGGACTTCCTGCGGAATATCCGGTCATGTTTGGTTCATTCGTAGGTGGTCATACCGAAAACGTTAAAGATCCCGGATCGGAGGTTAACTGGATTGCAAAAGAAACGTGGAATTTCTTTATGCGTTTCTAGTATCACGTCGCATTTAATTAAGAGTATGAGGCTGTGAAAAGCCTGCAAAGATGTCATTCCGGCGAAGGCCGGAATCCACATAAAATTCGTAGATAAGGGATTTCTCCCTAAATCAAATTCGTTGTAAATGCAAAAGCCCGGAGTTGAAAAACTCCGGGCTTTTTTTGCGTTGATGTTTGTCTGTAGCTTATGTCAGGTTTTACACTGAACCTAAAAAACAGCGCTTATTTACTTTTGCTGGCTTCAATAATAGCATTGAATGCAGGTTTCGGATTCAATTGACCATCGAATACAAGTGCATCCTGGCCTCTGCGCCACGAACGGGTGTCGCTGATTCCCCAAAGGGTTACACGTTCTATCACATTGGCATGGCGATTAAATATCTCGAATAATTTTCTGTATACTTCTGCCTGCTTCAAATAGTTTTCCTGAGGAATTTTTCTGTCTCCCTGGCGTACACCGAAAGCCCCGCTGTTATCGCCTGTTGCAGTTACGTCCAGTTCGGTAATAGAAACCTTCAGACCAAGCGATGCATAATCTTCAATAGCCTTTTCCACATCGGCAAGGTTGGTGTCCAGATGCCAGTGGCCCTGAATACCTACACCGGTTATAGGAGCACCATCTTTAAGTAAACGTTTTAGCAACACCATAGAGCTGGCGTGTTTACCTTTATTTTCAACAGCACCTTGTTCGATGTTGTAGTCGTTGTAGTATAATTTGGCTTTAGGATCGGCTTCGTGTGCCCATTTGAATGCTTTAGTCAAAACATCTGGTCCAACTACCTTGTACCAGCTGAATGTACGGAGGTTTTCGGTTTTGCAATCGCCACTGTCGGCAATGGATTCGTTGAAAACATCCCAACCGATAATGCGTCCTTTGTAACGACCAACTACGGTTTTGATGTGTTTTTCCAAGCGATCCAGGGCTACTTCGCGGCTTGCCAGTTCACCTTTAATGCTGCGGCGCCACATTTCGTCCATGCTGGGGCGTGGAGCATTGGGATCCCAACCAGCTCCGGGACGTCTTGGAGGTTGTGGAGCTTCTTCAGTTTCAGGATTTACAGCCTGGAAGAACCATGGTGCGGTTTGCGAATGCCAGCCCAAGGTATGTCCCCAAACTTTCAAACCGTTTTTCTCACACCAATCTACCATGGCATCGGTTGTTTCGAAGTTGTATTTGTTCTCCGACGGATGAATGGGCTGTGGTTTCATGCAGTTTTCGGGAGTAACAATATCGTATTGTGCTTTAACATTAGCCAGTTCAGCCTCGGAAAGCCCTTTGATATCACTGGCAGTTCCCATGAGGTATTTCTTGGCATAAGCCTCTTTCAGCGTCTTTGAATTGGCCTGACCATATGCAGATACAGTCATAGCTCCAATCAGGAAGAAGCTGGTAATCAAATTTCTGTTGATCATAATTCGTTTCTTTAAATTATTTTAAAAATGGAAATTTAAACTTTAAATATACTTTTTTCAAGCTTAATATTGTTTAGACACCGTAATATTGGTTTTCCTGTGGTAGCGTATCTGCCGGTCGGTAGATAGATAGATGAGCTGGTCTACTTACCTGTTAAGGTTGGCGAACTGGAAATGCGAATAGCCGTTAGGCGGGCTGCTTGCAGGATAAATTCCTCATAAATAACTGGTTTACGATAAAATTTGCTATTTTCGAAGCTTGTTAATCAACAACCCTGTTATGATTAGATATTGGAGGACCATCGCAGTTCAGTTGTTCCTTATATCGACGGTTTCGATGTTTGCGCAGGATCAATCTTCAATTAACCGCTTAAAGCAGGAATTGAAAATACAAACTTCCGATACCGCCAAAATAAGAGTTTACATTGCTCTCGCCAACCTTTACGCTACCTCAAACACCGACAGCGCACTGAGCAACATTGGCGTTGCGCAGCGTTTGGCAAAGGGTATCCATTGCTCAACGTGCGATGCCGATATATTTCTGCAGGAAGGCATCATACATACCTATTCGTCCGATTATTCTGCTGCACTCCCTAAATTCGAAAAAGCACTTGCCCTTTACCATAAGCTGGATATAAAGAATAAAGTGGCATGGAGCTGTATATGGATTGGTGCCATCCATGGTGAATCGCTCAACTATACCAAAACCATGGATTACTATACCGAAGCGATGGACATTTTCCGAAGCCTGAATGATAGGGAAGGGATAGCACATAGTTACTACATGATGGCTACGGTGTATGCCTTTCAGAATAACAGCAAGACGGCCATCGATTACGATAAAAAGGCCCTTGCGCTGGTAAATAAAACCGATAAGGAACGGGTGGCAAGGTATTACCTGAGCCTTTTCCGCGATTATAAAACAGAAGGTTTGTATACGAAAGCCCAGGCACTGGTAGATAGCTTCATCCCTCCGCTAAAAGAAACCAATAACCTGTTTCTTTTGGCGCAGAGCCATTGTTATGTAGGCGCTTTGTACCTTGATTTGAAAGATTATAAGAAAGCGAAAGCATATATCCATAAGGCTTCGGAATACGATAATCAGTTTGGGAACAAGCGCAGCCTGATGATTACCAAGCTGAACCTCGCCCAGGTACACCTCGATGCCGGCGAAAACGATTCTGCCATCGTTGTACTGAAGGGATTACTCGATCTCAATCAGCAGCTAAAAAGCATGAAGTATGCCGATATGATTTACTATAACCTGGCGTATGCCTACGAGCAGAAAGGCGACTATAAATCGGCGCTTGACTATTGTAACCGGTTCATAATGGTGAACGACTCGGTAGTACAGGAGTTAACCAACCGGAAACTCCTCGAAATGCAAACAAAGTACGAGGTCGATATCAAGAATGAACAGATTAAGCTGCTCGAAAAGGAAAAGCAGTTAACGCAGCAACGCTACATAAGCCTTGCCATTGGTTTATTGCTGATACTGCTGGTTAGTTTGTACATAATAGGGCACAAACACCGCAAAGCCAAAGAAAAGCAATTACGATACGAAACCGAAATACAGGAAGCCACTGATAAAATTGGCACCAAACAGCGCGAACTTACGCTGAAAGCCATGCAGATTGCGCAGCAGGAGAATAGCTTGTCGTTCCTCAGGGATCAGCTCGAAAGCTTTAATGCCGAACATCCCGAATCCCAGGAATCGATGCAGGGATTGCTTTCGCGCATTAACCTGCAACTGAAACAAAACGCGTTCAACGACTTCGAAAGGTACTTTATTGAAGTACATCCGGAATTCTATAGCAAGCTGAAACGGAAATACGAAGAGCTGTCGCAAAACGAGCTCAGGGTTTGTGCTTTGCTACGCCTCAATCTGAGCAGTAAGCAAATAGCCGACATCACCGGCCGCTCCGTACGAAGTGTAGAAAGCACCCGCACCAACATTCGAAAGAAGATGGGACTGACCTTGCAGGATAACTTATTTGAGGCTATTTCGGCGGTTTAGAAATAAATCCTCATTGTTTCAGCACCTTGTAATAAAGCGTGAATTGGGGGCCAACAATCCGAAGGATGTATCCCCCAGCGGGATAGCTGGCTAAATTCAGGTTGAAATCTTCATCCTGGCTAAACCCTGTAAAAATAACATGGCCGGACATACTGGTAAGCGTAAATTGTACAGGTGTTCTTTGCGAATTTCTTATGATAGCATTATCGTGCACAGGATTTGGAAACACAGCAAAGGAATTGGATTGAATATCGGAAACTTCAGAAATGATATAGTTATAAGGATCGGAAAACGTTGAAGAGCAACCATCGGCAACAATCTGCAATGTATATAATCCGTGCTCCACAGGAAGAATAGTCTTTTCGGACGAGGAAAACGTATGATTGAAAAACCATTTGTTTCCGTCTGAAACAGCCGATCGGAGACTAATCCGGCCTGCAACTGTGTCCGGAACGATTACCGGCTTTTTAGGATTAATGCACACCTCCGTTTTAACCGTATCGGCTTGCTCGTAACTGTTGTTGCCGGGTTCGGTAGCGATAAACAACACTTTTCCAGTCGTTTCGTATTCCAGTTTGTTTTTGTTGAAGGTTGCATTTCCTCGGATTACCGTCAACTCCACATTTTCGCCGGAGCTTGCACGGGCTGGAATATAAATGGTATCGCCCTCGGTGTATTCCGCTGCGGTTTCGATGGTTATTTTATTTTCAGCCTTTGCTATGTCTACGTTAATGGTTGTTTCACTGTAGTACATGCTGTCGCTTCCGTCAGTAAAGGCCTTGATTATTGCTTTCCCGGTTCCCGTGGCGCGCAACTGATTGCCTTCGATACCCGAGCGGTTGTCCATGCTCTTAAACTGCACCCGTCCCGAGGCCGACGTTGCACTCAGCGTTTGATACCCATAAAGCTTCATGGGTTGTAACGGCTGAACGGTAATTTCAGCATACTTCTTACCGGGCAGGGCTTCGGCTGTCTTATATATTTTATTTGTAAAGTCGGAGGTAACATACACTATCCCATCTTTTTCGAAAAAATAAGATTTTACAAGGCTTACCGGAAGTAGCCCTTCGTTACACAAGAACCACTTTGGTGCGTAGCGCATTTTTGCATAAATTCCCTGCGAAAGGCCTGTCAGTCTGCATGCAAAAGCACTTCCACCGGAACTGTAAAAGATATTCTCAAAGAGTAATCCGAAAGGTTGATCGGAGGAGTCGTTCCATTTATCCTGCTCCCAGATTGTTTCGCCAATTACTCCGGTTACCGGTATTTTCAGCAATCTGTGGAATTCGAAATTGGTAACCACACCATCCACTGAAATCACCATTTCGTTGGCCGGAGTTACAGTAATGGCCTGAATGGACGATACCTTTACATTATACACCGCATTATCGAGGTTCACCTTAATTTCCTTTTTTACCCACGAATTCAGTTGGTCGTTCCAATAAAACAGCCCGCCATGCGCATCGTTGCGATCGATTACAAGCGTGCAAAACAGATTCCCCATGTGGTCGACTACCAGATTATTTACGTAATTCGTTGGTAAGCCGTTGGTAAATGGTTTCCAGGTAATGCCATCATCCTCAGACTTCATAATTCCGCCTGAATCGGCCGAGCAAACGAATAAGTTGCCTGCCTTATCTTCAACAATGCATTTAATTACTGTGAAATGAAGGGAGATTTCTTCCCATTTATCACCTTGGACGCTGGATCTGTAAATCTTTCCAATAGAACCTCCCAACAACGTCCCTTTGGAAGAAACAGCCATGGCAGTTATCGGTTGATCCTTGGGCAGCATGAGTACATTTTCCCATGTATTACCGAGGTCGGTACTTCGAAAAATTCCCATGTTGTAAGTGGATACAAATAGCATATCCCAAACCGAAGCGTACAGCACCCCCGAGTGCCTGGCGAGTTTGTCCGTTTCGTTACCTTGTAACTTCCAGAAAGATTGTGCGCTTAATTGCCAGGTTATTAGCGATAAAAAGCAAAGTACTGTATATTTCATCGAAAGAAAATAGATGATGATTAAACAGTCACTTGCACATATTGTTCCCGGAATTGTGTAACAGGCAAATAAGACGTATATTCAACATGAAAGGCCCTGAATTGCGGCAAGCAGGATTGTTTAGCCATCCGTTTTATTTCCCATTTTCATTTTTGCGTGGTTTTCCCGTGGTGCTTTTTTATCAGTTTTAGCCATAGGATGTTTATGTTTGCTCTCGACTTCAAACACTTTATAAATAAAGCAAACACCAACACCAATTGTTATTACCATGAAGAAAAGCATCCTCTCATTACTTATAACGGTATTCTATGTACTTAGCGGAGCGAGCCAAAGTCCAAGTATCACCTTAAACACAGCGAAACCGAACGGATCGTATATTTTGCTCAGTTTAAAAGCCAAAAGTGAAACCACCATAGATATAGACTTTGGTAACGGCACCACCGAGAAATACACAGTAAAAACAGAGATTACGCCCATTACCCATGCTGTTTCGGGCTCAGAAATAAAGGTTTATACCAGCGATCCGCAAAAGATAATATATCTCGATTGCCGCAACAGCAGCCTTACCAGCATGGATCTGAGCGGTGTTACCAACCTCGAATGGCTCGAATGCCAGGAAAATCAACTCGCTTCACTGGAAATTTCAAAAAACATTAATTTGAAATATCTGAATTGCAACAGCAATCAGCTTACAGCGCTCGATATTTCGAAGAACACCCATCTGCTGACAATCCAATGCAAGGAAAATAAGCTTACGTATGCCACATTGCCGGTAGAAACTGCCTATAATGCGTTTATTTGCGCGCCTCAGCAACCATTGGCCATATCTTCGGAATATAACACCGGATTGGCGATTGATTTAAGCAATGTATATAATACCGGAGGAAATAAAACCTCCTATACCTGGAAAACCAAGGCAGGCGCCAATCTCACTAAAGGAACGGATTATACCATGAGCAATGGCAAAACCATATTCCTGAAAACACAGGCGGATAGCGTTTACTGCGAAATGACCAACGCTGCATTTCCCGATTTTAAGGACAATGACGTACTTAAAACCACCAATACCAAAGTTGCAGGCCAAATACTTTCAGTTGTTTCAATGACAACCCAAAAGGCTCCTGGCTCTGAATTTAACCTTATCCTTCAAGCCTGGGAGAATAATACTGTTGTTTATATTGACTATGGGAATGGACTGCCAGTGGCAAAAACCATACATTCCGATGAAACTCCTGTTTCCGGAACACTTGTAAATGCGGACACCATCAAAATATACAGTGCGGGAATGTATTATGTGGACTGCTCTTTCAACGAAATTACATCCGTAGACATTTCGAAGAACCAGGAACTAACCTCGATTAACTGTTACAAAAACCAGCTAATGTCGCTTGATATAACCAAAAATGCCGATATTGCCGGTATTGATTGCGGCGAAAACCGGCTTACAGCATTCGATGTAAGCAAAAACAAGCAATTAACCTGGCTTTCCATTTATAAGAACCAGCTAACAAGCATTGATCTGTCAAAAAATACCGAATTAACCTATTTGGATGTTTCCGATAACCAGCTTTCGGCCCTTGATGTAACGCAGAATACCAAACTATCTTCATTCAACTGTGCCAATAACAGTCTTACCGGATTGGATGTAAGCCAAAACCCCGCATTGTTTCACCTTGAGTGTGCTAATAACAAGCTTACCTTTGCCACTTTACCGATCCGCTCAATGACGGAATACCGCTATGCGCCGCAACAATCAGTATCAATTGCAAAGCACTACCATAAGGGCGACATGATAGACCTGAGTGAATTAAATACCGCCGGTGGTGCAAACACCCTATTTACATTGAAAACAAAAGAAGGCACCACGCTTACACCCGGAACCCATTACAGCATCGACAATGGCAAAATAACATTGCTAGAAACCCAGACAGACAGCTTATATTGCATAATGACCAATTCTAAATTCCCATATTTAAAAGGAACGGATGCGCTGGTTACAACATTTACAAAAGTATCCGAATCTGCAACCGGCA
Source organism: Bacteroidales bacterium (assembly GCA_036261135.1). Classification (GTDB taxonomy): domain Bacteria; phylum Bacteroidota; class Bacteroidia; order Bacteroidales; family JAAUTT01; genus JAAUTT01. The sequence goes on along the minus strand of DATALJ010000132.1, from coordinate 10,937 downwards.
TTGGTTCTGTTGAAGAAGAAGGCTCCATAAGCCCGAATCCCGTTGCCAATACGTTATATATTCACATGCCCAATCACGGAAATATGAAGTTCTCCATATTCAACATGGCTTGCGCTAAGGTGCAAAGCGGAATAACGAGAGGTGGAAACATTGATGTGTCAGGGTTGCATGCGGGTATTTACCTGTTACGCCTGGAAGAAAGCGCGAAACAGCTTAAAATTGTACGTTTCGTAAAGCAATAATACTTAACGCAAAGCCGCCAAGACGCAATAAAAATATTATTCATTTTTTCTTCGCGCCATAGCGGCTTTGCGTTTAACCTTTACCATTTATATTTTCGAAAAAGCCTGCGTAAACCATTTCATCCTTCCTATAACATGCAAAACCATGTATATGGTTAGGACAATTGCGAGTTTGTCGTGTATTTCCATCAGGATTAAACGCAAAGGACCCGTGCCATCGCGTAAGGAGATAATCCATGACAACAAACCGGTGATTGCTACCAATAAAAATATAACCGATAGCGTAATTACCTGGAAATGCTTACCAATGAGATGTTTTCTTATTACACCTGTGTACCATTTCCAGTGTGCATATACATGATACACCGTAAGTAATGTAAAAGCAACAATAGCTAACTTGTGCATGATCGACCACTGCGTATAGGTAAATCCCATAGCGGTTTTGTTTACGTCAATTTCGCGCATCTGAGTATAAGAAATGGTTTGGGCTGGTAACGTATTGTTTTTCGCATGATGGCTGGCTGATCCGCCTACATGATATGCCATTTGCAGCGTTAAACCTGTAAAAATCATGAGCAGACCTGTAAACACCAACAGGTTGTTGACAAAGAAATTCCGGATGATGCGTTTTCTTTGCCTCCAGGCAGCTTCCGTTTCCATGTCCCTTTTCGAGAATGCATGGTACTCACAAATACGCACACACTTTAAACATCCCAAACACGCTTCGGAATTGGCAATAAGCGCGTGCTTATGCCAGGGCAAATCAATCTTGTCAATTACCAATTGAGGGCAGTGGGACAGGCATTTCCAGCAAGCCTTGCATTTATGGGTATCTAGTTGAACAAACGGCGTTAGTACGTGCGAACGACTGAAAGATGTTGGTTTCATAACAATTTGTTTTTATCACAAAATTGCAACACCCCAATGCCTGGCAACGATAACAATTGTTAATAAATAGAGCCTATTTCCTATTACGGATACGACTTAACGAAATGGGCGTTATTCCTAAATACGAGGCGATATAATGCTGCGGAACACGCTTAATGATTTCAGGATGGTTCGTTAGTAAGTCCCGGTAGCGCTCCTGTGGCGAATCTTTAATGCGCGAGAGAAACAATTGCGCATAGTTCCTGAACCGCTGAAACAGTATTTCCTGAAAACCCTCTTTTAACTGCGGAAATTCCTTATAAAGTGCATCCATATTCTTCTTGCTGATGGATATATAAGTTGTTGGTTCAATACTTTCGAGGGTAAACAGGCTGGGTTGCTGGGTTAGGAAACTATCCAGAGAAGCAACAGCCTGGCCTTCGAAAAAGAATTGAAACGTAATATCCTTACCATCCTTATTGAACCACATGCGAAGACATCCTTTTCTCACAAAATGCAGGTGCATTGATACATCTCCGGCTGTCAAAATTTGAGTACGTGCAGGTACTTCGTTCTTTTCGAAGAATGACCGGAATTTATCCCATTTTACTTCGTCTTTCTTTAGGTATTCGATAAGATGATCTAACATATTGCACAAAAATGTGACGGAAATTAATAAATATCGTTTAGATTTGGCATGAAGTCATTGAACTATTATTTCGATCCACCATGAAAATATTGATTCTTGTAGCTATGTACCAGGAAGCCAAACCGCTGGTAAACGAATTAAGCCTGAAAGAAACCGAGCCTTTTGACGATGCGCTTCCCATGAGAATATTCATAAATCACGAAAAGCCCGACATTGTTTTGGTTATAAGCGGCACCGATCCGAAACATAATGCCGATTATATAGGTACACAGGCAGCTGCGGTTTCTGCAGTAATGGCCATAAAGAAATTCAATCCCGATATTATTCTGAACATAGGAACTGCCGGCGGTTTCAAGGATAGAGGAGCCCAAATCGGCGATGTGTACCTGGTAACACAAGCTTTCTACCACGATAGGCGCATACCCTTGCCTGGCTACGATGCTTATGGAATGGGAGGGTACCATTGCGAGATGATTCCCGAAATTGCAGGTGCATTAAATGTAAAAAAAGGCATTCTTTCAACAGGCGATTCGCTCGATGCGCAACCCTGCGACCTGGAGATTATGGCTAAGCATAATGCCGTGGTGAAAGACATGGAAGGAGCGTCGATCGTTTGGGTGGCTAATCTGTACAAAAAACCAGTCATTCTCCTGAAGTCGGTTACTGATTTGGTGGATTATCCCGAAGAAAATTACCAGGATTTCCTTAATAACCTGCATCTTGCTTCGCACAATTTGAAAGATCAGTTCCTGAAAATTCTTCAGTTGTTCACCGAAAACAAAATAGTTGTTAATAAAACAATTTAATCCATAATAAAAAAGAAACTATTTTTGACGGCTTAATTGTAATTTGTTAACATAATAGAAATGAAGCTGAAGTATGGAATGAATCCTTACCAGGATTTTGCAGAAGTAATAGACAAACAGAATGCGCTCGCGCTTAAAAACGGCAATCCAAGTGTTATTAATGTGTTGGATGCTCTCAATTCATGGCAACTCGTAAAAGAGGCCAGTAAAGTCCTGAATATAGAAGCAAGCACCTCGTTTAAACACGTTACCCCATCGGGTGTTGCTATTGCAAAAAGTTTAAATGAGAAGGAAAAACAGGCATACCTGGTAAAACAGGAACTATCCGGTTTGGCATCATCATATGCCAGGGCACGTGGAACCGACCGTCTGGCTTCGTTCGGCGACTTCATTGCATTAAGCCATACCGTTGATAAGCAAACCGCACAGCTCATCAAATCCGAAGTTTCTGACGGAATTATAGCTCCGGGCTACACTGACGAAGCGTTGGAAATATTAAAAGCCAAGAAAAACGGCGGCTATGTGATCTTCCAGATCAATCCAAACTACCAACCCGAAGAAATAGAATCGCGCGAAGTATTTGGAATTACCGTAAAGCAGAAAAGAAACAACCTCCAGATATCCGATGCCATGCTCTCCAATGTGGTTGCGTCCAACAACGAAATAACCCCGGGAATACTTTCCGACCTTAAATTAGGGCTTATTACACTGAAGTATACCATGTCTAATTCCATTTGTGTGGTAAACAATGGGCATGTAATAGGGATTGGTTCCGGTCAGCAGTCCCGTATTCTTTGTTCCGGACTGGCTTTAAGCAAAGCCAATGTGTGGTATCAAAAGATGGAGCTCGATTATTCTTTCTTAAAAAGCTACACCGACCTAAAACGTACCGATATGGACCAGGTGATCGAGCAAAAACGTCAGGAAGTATACGGAAACAAAATAACATTGAACCAATTACCAGGTACCTGTTTACTTTCCGATGGTTTCTTCCCGCAAAAGGATAACCTGTTGCTGGCTCACGAGTATGGAGTTAAATTCATTGCAGCACCCATGGGCTCTATTCGCGACAACGAAATTATCGAAACCGCAAATAAACTGGGCATAACATTCATTAATACCGGAACACGGTTCTTTCACCACTAAATCATTCGACATTATTCGAAAGCGGCCATTCTTCAAGAGAGAGCGGCCGCTTTTCTTTTTTGTGCATCGTCAGGCATGGATGTTTCACATTATTAATATAATTTTAAAGCGCTCAACCTATCAACGAAATGTTCCTGAAATTCTGCATGGTTCCTGTATTCATGTTGCTTTTGCTTCCGCTGTGCGGGCAGAAAAAACTTTTTTATTACGATAAAGTTCCTGACTATCAGATTGAAAGAACCATTTATAAAGGTTTAATTCAATTGGTTACCGATAGTTCTGCTGTACCCGGCGTCGAAATAAGTGTAGAAGGTTATGGAATTGTGGGCTATTCAGCAAATGATGGATCATTCAGCATAGAAGCACCGGTTAATGTATCGGGATTATCATTTCGTAAACCAGGTTTAATGGGCGCGTCAGTAGTATTTATTAACGACAACGACAGAAGACAATTCGTTAAAGTAATCCTGTTTCCAAAACAGGTTATGGACAAAGAACAACAGTTAATACTCGAAAACTACCCAATAAGTAACTCCAATGAAGCTACGGGCGAATTGCTTAAAAAAGAATCGCTGTTAAAATCGACAGCAAGAACGGATGTTCCTGCAACTATACGCGTTCTGATGCCCGATAATTCGGTGGTCGTAATGAGCATGGACGAATACCTTAAAGGAGTAGTGCCGGCGGAAGTACCTCCCAGCTGGAATATGAATGCGCTGAAGGCACAAGCCGTTGCAGCGCGTAGTTATTCAGCTGCCAATTTCAAGCATAACAGCCAGGGTGCTGATGTTTGTACAACCACGCATTGCCAGGCCTGGAAATCGACTCACTACAGTAACACCGATCAGGCTGTTACAGAGACTTCGTTCATGTCGGTCAAATATGGTGGAAACGTTATTAACGCGCTGTTTTTTTCGCATTGCGATGGACATACCAGAAATAATGAGGATGTATGGGGCGGAAATCCTGTACCTTATTTACGAAGCAAAAGCTGTACGTGCGGATATACCTTTCATAATGCCCATGGTGTAGGGATGTGTCAATATGGGGCTCAGGCAATGGCCACAGCAGGCTCTGCATGGGAAAATATTCTTACCTATTACTACACCGGTGTAACAATTGATAAACCCAATATTACGCTGGGTACGCTCAAAGGAGTAATTTACTTTGGTAACGATAATGCCAATCTGAACAACCGTATTACCGGAGCTGTGGTTAAGCTGAATACAGGAGAGCAGGTAATTTCGGGGGAGAATGGGTTGTACAGCTTCGATCTAGTCCCGGGACAATATACTGTAACAGCAACTAAGAGTGGTTTTAGCAGTAATTCGGTTATACGGGATGTTACCGCAGGTACAACGTTATGGGGAAGTATTCAGTTGACCCAGGCAACCGGTATTCCCGGGGATATTGTTTTCAAAGTGAATGTTTATCCCAATCCGGCAAAGGAATATCTAACCATTGAGCCGGATGGTCCTTCACAAATCATGCTTTATGACTTAACAGGACGAGAATTACTAAGTACTAAAATATCCGGGAAAACAGAACTTCCATTAACAGGCTATGCTTCGGGAATTTATATACTACACATTAAAGGAATTGGCTATTCTTTAAAAGAGAAAGTGATTATTGTAGAATAGATAACTTCTATTATCAACTTTCAGCCCTTGCTAGGTAATCTTGGACTACACCACTAAGAAGCATATCACAACCCAGCATATATCATGGCAACAATCTTCTCCAATTCTCTGGCATCGGCTTCGTCAAACGAATTCAAATCCTTGCTGTCAATATCCAATACACCTACAATCTTTCCGGTACTATCTTTTACAGGCACCACAATTTCGGATTTCGAGCGCGAATCGCAGGCTATATGGTCAGGGAACGCGTGAACATCAGGAACAACAACCGTTTCTTTCCTGTTAATTCCGGCCCAGCATACGCCTTTGTTCAAGGCTAATTCCTGGCAGGCCACAGGTCCCTGGTATGGCCCTACAAGCAATCGGTTATCATGCAGTAAATAAAAGCCAGTCCAGAAAAAATAATCCATTTTGTTATGTAAAACGGCTGATATAGTTGCCATGCGCGAAATGGGGTTTTCACATTTCTTCATGTAGCTCTCAATCTGGCTGTACATGCGGCCGTATCGGCCAATTTTCTTATCCTTATCCATAGTCGTCAATTTTCCCGCCACGAAATTAATGAAAGTTGTTGCGTATAATAACAATATTTGTCAGCAAATGGCTAATGCTTCGTGTTTTCTTTGTGCCTTCGAGTCTTAGTGGCAAATTGTCTCTTAAAACAGAAAAACACCACATTTATGTAGGAATCATCTACTTTTTCATACCTAGATGTAGGTTTTTTGATGTTAGTTATTCTCGTTAATCTTTCAAATACAGATGTTTATAAGGTTGGCATAATGCTTGCCAAGCAATTACTGAATTATTCACAATAAATTTAAATCTATGAAACTAAGTGCACGAAACCAACTCAAAGGGAAAATCATTAAAGTAGATGAAGGATTAATTACCGCCAAGGTTGTGCTTGACCTGGGTAACGGGAATGTTATTTCAGCCATTATATCCAAAGATGCCATTGCCGATTTGGACCTTAAACAGGGCGATAAGGCCTTTGCCATTATCAAATCCACTGAAGTAATCATTGGTACTCCTTGTGAATGTAAGGATGGCCACTGTAATTGTAAATAACCATGATCGAAGTTGAATGCCACATATCCATCAAAAAGAACGGTAACTGCTTTTTAGGAGCGGCTAAAACCGAACTGCTTGCTGAAATCATACAAAACGGCAGTTTGAGTGGTGCAGCTAAAAAGCTTAAAATTTCGTACCAACATGCCTGGAACATGATTGATGAAATGAACCGCTTAGCTCCAGAACCCCTTGTGATTAAGCAACGCGGCGGAGCAAACGGTGGTGGAGCAGAAATAACAGTTTATGGCGAAAAAATACTTCGGGAATACCGTCAAATAGAGGCACAGGTTAAAAAAATGGTTAACCAGATTAACGTGGAACTTAACCTTTGATTTTTTTTAGCCAGCGTTATCTACACTGGTTTATATCGAAAATAACAAACAAATTCAAAACATGGAATCAATCATTATCAATCCTATAGGTGTAATCCGAACGCCACACACCGATATAAAGAACAAGCCCATTCAACCCATCGCTGCCGAAGGTATAAAAGGTTATATAGAACTGTTACCTGAGTATGCGGCCGGATTGAAGGACCTGGAAGGTTTTTCACATATCACGTTGGTATATCGTTTCCACAAGATAGTGGGGTTCGAGTTGGAGGTTATTCCTTTTATGGATACCGAAAAACGCGGAATATTCTCGTGTAAAGCCCCCAAACGACCCAATGCCATTGGAATTTCAACGGTTAAGCTAATTGCTATTGAAGCAAACATAATTCATATCGAGCAGGTGGATATGCTCGACGGAACGCCATTAATAGATATTAAGCCATTTTATCCGCGATACGATAACCGCGAAAATGTGACCATTGGATGGCTCGAAAAAAATAAAGATATACCGCTCGAAAAGCTGCGTGCCGACGAGCGCTTCCGCTGACGAACAAACAATAAAAACCCGGAACTCAATCGCTGCAATGATTATGAAGCTCCGGGCTATTAAAAATAAATTTTAACAATTTAAAAGTACAAAAATGAAAAAGATCTACACACTGTTGGGCTCAGGTTTTTTGACCCTTCTTAGTTTTTCCCATGCACTGGGTCAAACTACACTGGATGCTGAATTTCGTCCTCGAACTGAATTTAGGGAGGGCTTCCGCAAACCGCTGGCCGACTCACTCAATGCAGGTTTCGTAACCTTGCAGCGTACCCGCCTGAATGCCGATTTCAAAGGAAAAATTCTCAATGCCCGCTTATCCCTACAGGACGCACGTATTTGGGGAAACAGTGATAATAAAACAAACGCTTCGAAAGTTGAAATTTACGAAGCGTGGTTTGAATACCTAATCACTTCAGGACTTTCAATACAAATGGGCCGGCAAGCTTTGAAATACGACGATCAGCGTTTATTCGCCACTCCGAACTGGAGTAATACCGGAATGGCCCACGATGCAATGGTTTTTAAGTACCGGAGCCCGTCTATTCAGATTCATTCAGGCTTTGCGTATAACAATGCCAAAGATACCCTGCTAAATGTGTCATACACCTATACACCCAAACAAAACTATAAAGCAATCGGCTATTTGTGGCTGTCGAAACAGATACACCAGGGAACAACCCTTTCTCTTATTGGAGTATGTGAGGGCTTCGAGAAAAAAGGCAATAACAAGGTTGTGTATCCCCGGTTTACCTATGGAGGAAACCTCGTATATTCCAGCGACTCATCTGCATGGGGAGCTTCTGTTACGGCTTATTTCCAGGATGGAAAAGACCCAAACAAAGTCTACGGTAAAGGTTATGCCGATTTAAAAGCATATTTCCTGGCTGTAAAAGCTTCCTATGCGATAAACCCAAAACTATCAGTATATGCAGGTGCCGATTATTATTCAGGTTCCGATGCCACGCTTGAGGCAGGGAAATCTAACTCCTTTAATCGCCTGTATGGAGCAACACACAGCTATAATGGCAACATGGAATACTTTGCTACGCTTCCTTCACAAGGATTACTGGATTATTATGGCGGATTGACGGCCAAAATCATGCCCAAATTGGCTGTAGATCTTTCTGTTCATCAGTTTTATTTTAGCAAAGACTTTATATACAATAAGGAGAAAACCGATAAAAACCTGGGAACTGAGCTGGATATGGTATTGAATTACACGGTCTCAAAAGAGATTGTCATTCAAGGTGGCTACAGCCAATACTTTAATTCCGGCTCAACCACAACAAATTACAAAATGCAAGGTGTTGATACACATGCTCAACAATGGGCTTATGTAATGCTCACCATAAAGCCTCAATTGTATAAAACCCCAGTAGTTACTGAAAATAAATAAACCTAAATAAAGAAGTATGAAGAAAGTATTGATCATCCTGCTAATGGCGATAAGCGTTGGCCTGCAGGCACAAACAGTAAGAGTAGCAGCAGCCGGAAACCTCCGCTACATCCTGGACGAAATAAAAGAAAAATACGCAAAGGTTAGTCCTAAGGCAACAATTGTGGTTAACCTGGGCTCTTCGGGTGCTTTGGTGCAACAAATAACGAACGGAGCTGATTTCGATTTATTCATGGCTGCTGATATAATATACCCTGAAAAATTAAAAGCCCAGGGCATGGTTAAGGGCGACATTAAAACCTACGCTTTCGGTAAACTGGTATTATGGAGCAATACCGTTGATGTGTCCAAAGGGTTGGATATAATTACCGATAAATCGGTTAACCGTATTGCCATAGCTAAGCCCGACGTTGCCCCTTATGGAGCAAGGGCTATAGAATGCCTCAAATACTATAAGCTTTACGATAAAGTGAAGGAAAAAATTGTGTATGCCGACAATATTGCACAGGCCGCACAGTTTGCCCAAACAGGCAATGCCGAAATAGGCTTTATAGCATTGGCTTTAGCTCTGGCACCTGATATGAAGGGGTCTTATTTTGTACTCGATACCAAAAGCTATAAGCCGGTTGAACAGGCTATGGTTCAGCTTAAAAGCTGGCAGGCTAACCCCGAGACGGCAAAGTTTATGAAATTTGTGCTGAGCGCCAATTGCAAGCCTATATTTGAAAAGTACGGATTTATAGTTCCTTAATTAAAGATACAAGTGCCAAGATGCAAGACACTGAAATACCTCAAATCTTGGCTCTTGATACTAAAAAATAGAAAATGAACAAATTAACGGGTATCGTCACCCAAATTCAGCAATCTGGCGCAATCCTGCTGGTAGATGTTGACGTAGATAATCATCGTTTTTCGGCCCTGCTTATCGAATCGTCAGACAAACCGGAGTGGCTTCAACAAGGCCGTATGGTAAATCTTGTATTTAAAGAAACAGAAGTTTCATTGGCCCGCAATCTCTCCGGACTTATAAGTATGCGAAACCGTATGAAGTGCATTGTTCATAAAGTAGAACGTGGCGAATTGCTGAGTAAAATAACATTGCAGTTTCTGAACCACATCATTACTTCTGCAATTACAACCCGTGCGGTAGATTCGCTTCAAATAACTTCCGGCGACGAAATAGAAGCACTGGTAAAGGCCAATGAAATATCATTAATGAAGATATAGTAATAAAAGAAGGGTGTAAAAAGCCTACGGAGCTGTCATTCCGGCGAAGGCCGGAATCCGTTTAGGCTTCGTAGTTAATGGATTCCGGCCTTCGCCGGAATGGCAAACGGGCTTTTAGACAGCACATTCTCAAATTTTCAAATTAAAAAAATATGGATACCGCTTTCATTCAAACACTTTGGATAACTTTTAAACTGGCGTTTTTTACCACGTTTATTTTGATGATTATAGGGTTACCTTTTGCTTACTGGTTAACCTATTGCCGGTTTAGGTTAAAGCCCTTGGTAGAGGCATTGGTGAGCATGCCTTTGGTATTACCGCCTTCTGTAATTGGGTATTATATGTTGGTTACCTATAGTCCGCGTAATTGGTTTGGCGCATGGCTGGCTAATACATTCAATGTACGGCTTGCCTTTTCATTCGAAGGGGTACTTATAGCTTCAGTTATTTTTAGCTTACCTTTTATGATCCAACCGTTGTATAATGGACTACGTGCCTTGCCCGACAGCTTGCGCGAAGCTTCCTACACACTGGGGAAATCCAAGCCGGTAACCTTCTTCAGGGTTTTACTCCCCAATATAAAACCGTCCATCATTACGGCGGTTGCCTTAACATTTGCGCACAGCATCGGCGAATTCGGCATTGTACTTATGGTAGGAGGGAACATGCCTGGTAAAACCCGTGTAGCCTCAATAGCCATTTACGACGAAGTGCAGTCGCTCAATTTCGATATAGCAAACAGGTATGCTTTTATACTTTTCGCTATATCACTCATATTGCTTACAACCATTTACAGTGTAAATAAAAAGTACGATACATGGAAAATGATGTAATTTCGATAGATATTGAAAAAATGATGCTTACAGCCAATGGCAGGATGAACCTGGCTGTTAAAACCAGCATTAAGCAAGGCGAACTGGTTGCATTGTTCGGATCATCGGGTGCCGGTAAAACCACACTGCTACGCATACTGGCAGGACTAGTAAAACCCGATAAAGGCATTGTTAAGTTCGG
>DATALJ010000131.1:0-19130 GCA_036261135.1 Bacteroidales bacterium | reverse complement strand
GCGAAGAAGTAGTAAAAGATAGCAACGGCAATATTATAGAAGTTAAATGTACCTACGATCCTGCTACCAAAGGTGGTAATGCTCCCGATGGCCGCAAGGTGAAGGGAACTATACACTGGGTATCGGCCAAACACGCTATTAAAGCAGAAGCCCGACTTTACGACCGCTTGTTTATTAAGGAAGATCCGGAAGATACAGGAGAAGATTGCGATTTTAAGGTGAACTTAAATCCCAACTCCTTAACAGTTCAGGATTGCTTTGTTGAACCGTATTTAAAGGATGCTAAAGTTTCGGATAAATTCCAGTTTGAACGAATTGGCTATTTTTGTGTTGATTTGGATTCTGAATCTAACGCATTGGTTTTTAACCGCACGGTTACTTTAAAGGATAGTTGGTCCAAAATTGCAGGAAAAACTGAATAAAAATTTCGATTAGTTTGTTAAAATGTAACGATATTTTTTAATTTTGCACCCACATTGTCCTGTGGTGTAATGGTAGCACGACAGATTCTGGTTCTGTTCGTCTGGGTTCGAGTCCTAGCAGGACAACTTTAAAAGGCCCTTCTGAATGTTATATTTGGGAGGGCTTTTTGTTTTTCTCCACACTCGGTTTTTAATGCCTGAAGTTCCTTCAACCCATAAAAAAAACCTTCCCTGAGTAGCAGGAAAGGTCGATGTAATCAATATAGAGAAGGTTTAGATAGGGTTCGAATAGTTGTTCTTGTAAACTTCAGTGAGTTCGTTCAATGCTTCGTTATAGAAATTGCAAAGCTTTGCTTTCATTTGGCACGAGGGGGCTGACAAATCCTCGTCTGCCAATGGTTTTCTCGATTTATAACTTAGTTTTATTTCTTTAACAGGTTTCCCATTTCTGTTGTATATGGTAAAACTGATAGCGTACAATGGGCGGATGCGTTTTGCATTGGGCTCGAGGGTTGATTCAGGCGACAGATCGGAAAACACATTCACATAATAATCTACATAATATTTGTATCCGGCGGCTGTTTTAACAGCTTTCTTAATGCTTGCCAGATTTGGGCATTCGGGGTATGCATTGCTGTATTTTACTTTACCTTGAAGCTCATTTAATGGCAATAACTCCAAACCGAGTTCGGCTTTGAACTTTTCGGCTGCTAAGCTATAGAATGTATCTACCAGGCTGGAGAGAAATTTACTATTATCGAAGGTGGTTGATGGGACACAGCTTACGGTATCGGACGAATTGAAAATGCTAACCATATTGTCGTCAAAGTTTACCGTATAAAAGTAAGTAACGGGCTGAGATCCTTGTAGCGATTGAGCTCTTAATCCTATGCAGCTTACAATAGTGAAGGCTAAAATAATAAGGGTTTTCATAGCGATTCGTTTATGATGGTTAATTAGTGCTTTGTTGCATTATATTACGGATTGAATCTGGTTTAGATACGTTTTGTTGATCGATCGTCTATTTTCGCTGACGAAAATTTGGAGCGGGAGAACCAAGGTCAAATTATTCGTACGGATTTCAAAAATTTGTTGCATTCAGATTTCTGAGTAATTTCGTCCCTGTGTTTAATGGTTTATAATGAAATCGCTATTTGTTGCATTTATCCTTCTGTGTACCGGAATCCCGTTGATAGCCCAACAATCATCTCCGTTGTTATTTTCTATTGAGCCAACACTTAGCTTTGGTAAGGTAGTCAAAAACTCTCCTGTGGCACCTACCAGCAATGTTGCGCTATTGTCCGAGTTTAATATAGGAATACAAACTGATGGCCGTAAGGAATGGCATCATTTGTACAATTTCCCTAAACCATCGTTGCTGATAGCGCTCGGGGGGTTGGGTAATAAAAGTGTTTTGGGCAATTTTATTGGCATTGCGCCCAATCTTACCTTGAATTCATTATCCACAAAGTGGTATTCACCTAAGTTTGCATTGGGGTTGGGTGTTGCATATTTCTCAAAACCTTACAATGCTGAATCGAACACCACGAATTTCTATATTGGCTCCTCGATAACAGCATTGGGCTATGCTTCTGTATATATTCAACCTGACATTCACCGACAGTTTTCATTGAAAACGGGCGTGTCGGTTATACATTGCTCCAACGGGCATGTACAAATCCCAAATCTGGGGATTAATGTGCCTACAGTTTTCTTTGGATTTGCCTACAGGCCTAATCCGTTTCCTGCAAAGTTCGAGAAAAAAGATATTTCTATGCCCGAGAGTAAGCTGCGCTTCAATGTCCGCTTAGGTATGGGCGTACATGAATTGGCTCGCACTACAGAACCTGTAGGTACTGCAAAATATGCAATATATGTTACCGATTTCTACGTATCAAAGCGGTTCGGGAAAATAAGTAATGTGCATGCTGGTGTAGAAATAAACCATTATAATAGTTACTATCAATATATAGTACGGAATAACTTCTTTACAAGCAATCAATGGCAGAAAGCTACGGTCGTTACTTTGTTTCTTGGTCACGAGTTTATGATGGGGCATTTGAGTCTGCTTTCTCAGGGAGGGATTAACGTATATAACCCTTTCTACAACGAATACATTAAAATGTATAAAAGCGAGAGAGGCTCGAAAACCGAGTTAAAGAAATATATTTCTACACGTTTGGGACTACAGTACTACTTTTGGGATCCCAAGTATTGTACCCGAAGCAACATATTTGTTGGCGCTTACATAAAGGCAAACTTCGGACAGGCCGATTTTATTTGCTCGCAAATAGGTTTTGTTTTTTAATTGTTCAGTTGGGTTGAACATTCGAATGGATGTTGTGTTTAACTATAATAAACACAATAGTTATGAATGCAATTGGATTAAACGACGAAAAGTCGAAGCAACTGGCCGTTAAATTGAACGAGTTGTTGGCGACATATCAGGTATTTTACATGAACGCCAGAGGTTTTCACTGGAATATCAAAGGCGATAAGTTTTTTGAGCTGCATCTCAAGTTCGAAGAGCTCTATACCGACCTTCTTACAAAGGTTGATGAGGTAGCAGAACGAATCCTTACGCTTGGCGAAACGCCTCTTCATACATTCCAGGATTACCTTAATATTTCGGAAGTAAATGTAGTTAGTAACGTTTCATCTGGGCCTGCTGCTGTGCAGGGAGTACTGGATGCGTTTAAGGTCCTGCTTGTTCGGCAGCGGGATATACTGACCTTGTCTGCTGAAGCGAATGACGAGGGAACTAACGCTTTAATGAGCGATTATATCCGCGAGCAGGAAAAGCTGGTATGGATGTATTCGTCATATCTTAAGTAATTGTAGCCTAATTAAGCCCAGAACAATTGAAATTGGTTTACCCAGTCGTGTACATTTTTCAAGTGCTTTAGATTAGCAACGCATATCCGGCGGCGACCTTGCTGTCGGATACTTACCATGCCACATTCCGCCAATATCCTGATGTGCTTTGATACAGCAGGACGGCTCATTTTAAAATTTTTTGCTACTTCATTGAGCGTAAGATTTTGACGAACAAGAATGTTGATTATATTCCTCCGGGTGGGATCAGCTATGGCCTGGAAAACATCGCGTCTCATTTATGTGGTTTTAGAAGAGTAGTAAACAAATATAAATGAAACCATATGGTTACGCAAATAAATTATTGAAAATGTTTGGATTGATTTAAAATTGGATATCATTTCATCTTAGTTATTTTGGGCCAATAAAAAATCCCTCCATTTTAATGAAGGGATTTTTATTGTGCGTATTTTAATTTGATTTACTGTTTTTTACCAGTTGTTTTCTTTTCCTTTTTCATTTTGGTAGAATCACTCATATGAGCGGAATCCTTTGCCATTTTATGATCGCATTTCATTTTAGCTGAGTCGCCTTTGCATTTCATGTCTTTATCTTTCATTTCAGGCTTACCGATAAGTGGCTTTTTACATTTCGGGCACTTTCCTGGTTTGTTCGAAACTACTTCAGGGTGGGCTTTACATGTGAATTGTTTTTGCTTTTGTTGCTGTTCGGTCTTTTGCTTTACTTTTTTATCCTGGCCATAGGTTGGTACTATTACCGAAGCTGCTAAAAACACCAGCAATAATGCGGCAAGTAAAAAAAAGGATTTTTTCTGCGGAGTAGCTCCTGCTTCATTTGTCACAATTTTCCTATTCATAATTTATGTTTTAGAATAATTTGGAATTGATTATGCGTTCACTATAAATAGTTAAACGCATCAATAAGTTACCACTTTTTTGTGAAAGGGCAAGACTGAAATTATTCTTTTGGGATTATTCTACCATAACTGACTTATTGTCAATGTGTATGTGTTTAATAAAAGCTGTACATGATCTTAATTTTATTACATCGAGAAATACTTCCTGGGTTCAAGCCAGGTTTTCCTTCGGGAAAAGGAATGTTGAGGCTTTCGAAGTAACGCTCCCATGCGGGAAAGATTTTGTGGTTTGTTGGATCAATAAAGGTCATTGGATAGAGCTTGAATATTGATTTCCCTGACTTATCCATGAATGCAAAGTACACCAGTTCGCTGCAATAGTACTTATCGTTGGTTATATCGAAGGCATCGTCGTAGGTTTTGCCAAGCAGATTTAACGATTTGCTTATAGCCGACGGTGTAAGGTACCTGTATTTATGCTTAAGCCGTCCTGCAATTACTTTTGGCCGGTGCAGTGAATCAAGCGATCGATTTATAAAGGTTTGAAAGGGCGTTTTTACTACCCCTTTGCTCCCCGCTTCAATTACAAAAATGGAGGAGTCTTCGATGAAAGCTATTCCTACATGCGAGAAGGATTTATTACCATAGCCTTGTGTTACTTTCTCAATGGCATCGCAGAATTCACCACAATCCAGGTCCTGAAAGAGTAATTCGCCGGTTTGGGGTGTATAACTTTGTTGGCACTGGATATTGGCAGTATAAACTATAAAGATTAGTATTATGAATTGTTTCAACATGATTGTGCTCTGAAAATGCAAAGATAGGTGTTTCACGCAAAGGACGCGGAGATTCCGCGCAAAGGTCGCAAAGGAAATTTGTATTTCGGCATTTTAGATAAGAACTTTTTTATCGTCAGCTTATCGTTTAATCAAAATTCCGGTGGCTGAGCCTGTCGAAGCCCCAATATTATATTAAACTATTCTTTGCGTTCATTTTCTTTGACCCATTGGTTCTTTTTGGCAACAAGCAAAAAACTGCCTTACGTCTTTCGACATAAAACAGTTTTAAAGCACGTCAGACATCAACATTAAACACCTACGGCAATGCCTTTTTGTTCTTCTTCGAACTGGTAGAGAACAGTGGAGAGGTAACGTTCGCCGGTATCGGGAAGGATCACCACGATTTTCTTTCCTTTATTTTCAGGACGTTTGGCTAGTTGTAGTGCGGCAAATGCAGCTGCGCCTGATGAAATGCCCACCAGTAATCCTTCGCTACGAGCAAGCTCTCGGCTTGTCTGAAAAGCCTCATCATTCTGGACGCGAATAACTTCGTCGTAAATTTTTGTGTTTAGGTTATCGGGAATGAAACCTGCGCCAATTCCCTGTATTTTGTGAGGGCCTTTGGTTCCACCGGACAATACCGGCGAATCGCTGGGTTCAACAGCAATTACTTTAACATTCGGGTTTCGTTGTTTCAGTACTTCGCCTACACCTGTGATGGTTCCACCAGTGCCTATTCCTGAAACAAAGATATCTACTTGTCCGTCTGTGTCACGCCAGATTTCTTCTGCAGTAGTTCTTCTATGTACTTCGGGGTTAGCAGGATTTTTGAACTGCTGAGGAACAAAGGAGTTCGGGATAACATGGTGTAATTCTTCGGCTCTTTTGATGGCTCCTCCCATTCCTTCTGCGCCGGGTGTCAGTACCAGTTCAGCTCCTAGTGCCTTGAGCAGGTTACGACGCTCGATACTGAAAGTATCAGGCATGGTCAGGATTAACCGATATCCCTTGGCTGCTGCTACAAAGGCAAGTGCGATGCCGGTATTTCCACTTGTTGGCTCAATGATAACTGAATCTTTTTTTAACAGGCCTTGCTGCTCGGCTGCCGAGATCATGGCAAACCCAATACGGTCTTTTACACTGCTGGCAGGATTAAACGATTCGAGCTTAGCAATTATAGTTGCTTCGTTATTATGCTTCTTATTGAAGTTTGACAGCTCTAACAATGGAGTATTTCCAATTAAGTCGGTGAGATTTTTTGCAATTTTTGACATGGCTATAAGTATTTAATGTTTGATACAAAGTTGCACACTTATAACCTCATTCTAAATACCATAGATGTGGCATTTTGTATACCTAATTTTAGGTATTAAGTAGAATTCGGAAGCCACAAAGACATGAAAACACAAAGATTCACAAAGATCATATCCTCTTACTTCGTGTTTCTTTGTGTCTTTGAGACTTAGTGGCGAGATTAAATCCCTTTCAGCACTTTGTGCACAATCTCCAATGTTTTGTTCAAATCTTCCGGCGAGTGGCTGGCAGAAATGAAATTGGCTTCGAATTGAGATGGCGAGAAGAATACGCCTTGATCAAGCAGTTTTTTGTAGAATTTTTCGAAGCGTTTGGTATCGCATTTCTTTACATCTTCGTAGTTGTTAATTTCCTTATCGGTAAAGAAAAGTGTAAACATGGAGTGAAAGCTGTTGATACGAATCCCTTTGTTTTGGACGATTTCGGAAAGCCAGAAGGTAAAATCGCGCGACTTTTGATTGAGGAACTGATAGAAAAGCGGTGCATTCAATTCGTTGAGCACGGCTAATCCTGCGGTTACTGCAACGGGGTTGCCCGATAAGGTTCCTGCCTGGTACACATCACCCGATGGAGCTGTCATTTGCATTATTTCTCTTTTGCCGCCATAAGCAGCAACGGGAAACCCACCACCAATGATTTTCCCAATTGTTGTTAAATCGGGAGTTACATTAAAATGAGCCTGAGCTCCGCCAATTTCCGGGCGGAATCCCGTAATTACTTCGTCGAATATCAACAAAGAACCGTAATGCGTGGTAATATTTCTCAGGCGTTCCAAAAAACCTTGTTTTGGAAGAACCACACCCATATTGGCGGGCACAGGTTCAATAATAAGGGCGGCGATGTTGCTGCCATGTTTCTCGAATGTTTCGGCAAGTGCAGCTTCGTCGTTGAAAGGGATACTGAGTGTTTCATTTGTAAAAGATTCAGGAATGCCTTTAGAGGAAGAGTTTGGCAGAGTTGCCGTTCCCGAACCCGATGCAACAAGCAGATGATCGGCATGTCCATGGTATCCACCGTCGAATTTAACAATCTTATTTCGTCCGGTATACCCGCGGGCGAGGCGAACTGCGCTCATTACTGCTTCGGTTCCTGAATTTACAAGGCGCACCATTTCGATTGACGGCACTGCCTTCGATATTTCCCGTGCTAAGTCTGTTTCGCCAGGTGTAGGCATGCCAAAGCTGGTTCCATTCCATATAGCCGTTTCAACTTTGCTTATTACCTTCTTGTTTGTATGGCCTAAGATATGTACACCCCAGGAGATGCAGTAATCAATATATTTGTTGTGGTCTACATCATGAAGATAAGCGCCAATGCCTTTTTGAATGAATATTGGCTCGCCATTGATATTCTTGAAAGATCGTACAGGGCTGTTCACGCCGCCCGGGATTAACTTTTTGGCTTTGGCAAACTCGTTTCTCGATGTCCGTATGTCGGAAGTTTTGTTCAGATAGGCAGGCTGTAGGCCCAGGTCGATATGATTGTCAATTGTTTTCATGATTTAAATATTTTGTTCCACGGGGTTTCCAGCGCGGAATTAAATGGTATTGTTTTGTATTTTCCCTGCCAGTAGGGGATTAGGATTATATAACTTCGCGAAATCTTTTGCATAGTAAGTGATGATATAATCTGCTCCAGCTCTCTTAATGGCAGTAAGTGTTTCGAGCATAGCTTGTTCCTCGTTCAAATAGCCAGCTTGTGCTGCCGCTTTTATCATCATGTACTCTCCTGAAACCTGGTAAGCCACGAGGGGCGTTTCAGAAAAATTAGATTTGATGCGCTGTATAATATCCAGGTACGTATGGGCTGGTTTAACCATAACCCAGGCGGCGCCTTCTGATATATCGGCGGCTACTTCGCTAATAGCCTGGCTTGAGGTGCGATAGTCCATCTGGTAGGTTTTGCGGTCGCCAAACGAAGGCGCAGATTGTGCTGCATCGCGAAATGGTCCGTAAAAACCTGATGAATACTTAGCGGAATACGATAGAATTTTGGTATGTCTGTACCTATTAACGTTCAGAAGCGAACGAATGGCTTCAACCTGCCCATCCATCATTGCTGATGGGGCAACAAAATCGGCTCCGGCCTCGGCATGTCTCAGGGCCATTTGTGCAAGAAGCAGAAGTGTACTGTCATTCAACACTTCATTGTTATGGGTTACACCACAGTGCCCATGTGATGTATATCCGCAGAGACAAACGTCTGTTATTACAGTAATATCCGGGTATTGGGCTTTGATAGCTTTTACAGCCATAGATACCAGGCTTCCCGGTAAATAGGCTGCCGTTCCGTTCTCATCTTTTTCATTATCGTCGATTACGCCAAAAAGAAGTATGGATTTGATTCCTAAAGCGACTGTTTCTTTTAAGTCAAGAAGCAGCTCGTCTATACTATACCTTGCAATACCATGCAGCGATGAAATGGGCTGTTTAATGCCTTTACCTTCTATAACAAAGTACGGATAGATGAATTCTGAAGCAGAGAGTTCTACTTCTGCATATTTATTGCGTGTTTCAGCATCAGTTCTAAATTCACGAAAGCGTTTCATAAGCGTCACTGTTTAAAATGTTGTTTGCGTTCACTGCTTTTTCCAGTAGCCGCCTGCGGGTTTCGCTCCCCCTGGCAATGAATTGTTTATTGGCTAAAGAAAATGTTACGTTATCAAAAAAGTTGTCAACTCCCGACGGGGAGGAGAAAACAATAATGTCGAATTTATCCGGATGAGGAATGGAGAGGACTTCGGATTGTGTATTATGGTATATTACAGCCGTTGCCACATGGTTTCCAAGCTTTGTGAGTCCTTCGGGCAATACCGGCAATGCCAGGTTCGACCGTGGAATAAAGATACGCTGATTGTGTATGGCGCTTTCTGCAAAGCGCTCAATTACTCCAACAGATGATTCCAGCTTTGGCTGCATGTCCGGAATAATTCCGTGTTTCAGAAGTTCTGCTGAGGTTACCTTTCCGATAGAGGCTATTTTCAATCCGCTTAATACACGGGCATCGCTACCTTGTTTGTGTAGTAATTCGAAGAAATAACGAACGGTGTACCGGCTGGTAAATACAAGCCAATCTGTTGCTGAAAGGAAAGGCAGCAGGTCGGGCGCTTCATCTTCAGGCACAGGCTTAATTTCAACCAAGGGAATATGCAGCGATTCGTTAAAAGGGTTGGCAACATGCTGTTTTGTGCCTGTTATCAGATAGGAAGGCTTTGCCTTTGTTGCATTACGGTTCGGGTGGTGACCGGCAACTTCTCCGATCGTAACAATCAACGGGGTTTTATACTTTCGCGCAGAAGTGCTTATTTGTTGAAGGGTGGAGTATTCCACCTCTTCGTCGGGTTTTGATACATTAAAGGAAAGCATAACAGGGGTTTCAGATTTTCTTCCCTGATCGATTGCTTTTTGAGCAATGGATTGGATATTGGAGGCTCCCATGTAAATTACTACTGTTCCCTTTTGTGGAATGACCACCTCTTCTGGTGTATGACCCGTAAGGAATGTAACCGACGATGCTTTACTGCGATGTGTAAGCGGAACGCCTGCGCTGGCAGCGGCAGCCAAAGCTGTTGTTATTCCGGGCACTACATGGACATCTACAAGGTTTGATGCCAGATAATCCACTTCCTCGCCGCCATGAGCAAATGTCATGGGGTCGCCGCCTTTCAGCCGTACCACATTTTTCCCCTGAATGGCCGACTGATAAAGCAGTTTGTTTATTTCGTCCTGCTCAAAGCTATGCGCATCCTTACGTTTGCCAACATATACTTTCTCAGCACCAAATTCATCAAGGAAGCGGTGATTGGTTAAATCGTCATAATAAATAATATCGGCATGCTGAAGCAATTTATGACCTTTCAAAGTAAGCAAATCCGGATCGCCGGGACCGAAACCGACCAGCCATACGCTTCGGTAGTTGGTTCGTATGTCGAAAGGCATAAATAACTTTTTGAGTTCAGTGTTACCCTGCTTTGCAACAATAGCCAAATGCCCTTGTAGCGGGTGAGTTTCGAACGGTAGTATTTCGGCAATGCGGTGTTCCAGCCCAAGGCGTTTCAGTGCGCAGGTTGCCACAATGCCGGCGTCGTACTTGCCGTTATCAACCTGTGCTATGCGCTCTTCGATTGTGCCGCGGATGCTTACAATCTCTATATCGGGTCTTAATCTGAGCAATTCAGCCTTACGCAGAATAGAGCTTGTGCCAAGCTTAGGATTAGCTGGCAGTTCGGTTAACTTTTTGCCCGAGTAGCTCACCAATGCGTCTGTTTTATCAAAAGCTTCGGTAAGCGCGATAATTTCCAGGCCTTCAGGCAGCGGATAGGGAAGATCCTTTGCAGAGTGGATGGCGAAATCGGCGTCTCCGTTAAGTATTGCAAAATCGAGTTCCCGCGTGAAGATATCGCTGATGTTGTTCTCTATCAGCGATATTTGCTTGTTCTTATCTCCGAACGATTCCACAGGAACAATGCTATAGCGCAGTTCAGGAACAAGCCTTGCTACCTCCTCAACCTGCCTAAGGGCCAGATTGCTGGTTCGTGTAGTTACGCGGTACTCAGCCGGCGTTGTACTGTATGGGGAGTTGTCTGAGTGCATCCTGTTGTTGTTTTTTAATGAATTTGTCTATCTCTTCTTCTAAAATTTGCTCTGCTTTGGCTATACGGCTATGCCTGAGTTCCAGGTTTTGCCTGGCCTGCTGTTCAACGGTTTCGAGGTTATGAAGCGTTATCCCGGGAAGCTGGCCTATGTGCTCATCTACATCCCTGGGAAATGCAAGATCGATGATAATCATTTGCTTTTCTTTAGGGAAATTTTCGTATTTCACGATGAGGTGGGGTGCAGCTGTGGCTGTAATCAGAATGTCTGTGAATTGTAGCATTTCGCGAAGCTGATCGAGCCTCATTACCTGGCAACCCATAGCGTCGCCTATTTCTTTTGCTTTGTCGTAAGTTTTATTTGCCAGGAAGATGGTTTCAGCACCTTTGGATTTGAGGAACCTTATAATATCGGTGTTTAGCTTATGAATACCTATTAGTGAGATGATGGTGTTGTTTAAGTCGATGTTGCTACCTGCAAGAATTTCTACAGCAGCCTGGCTATGCGAGACTGCACCTTTAGAAATCCCGGAAGAATTACGTACTCGCTTTCCCACTGCAAGTGCCGATTGAAATAACCGATGTAGGCTCTTTGAGAGTTTGTATTTGCCGGATGCCTGTATGTAAGCGTTTTTTACCTGACCCTGAATAGCTAATTCTCCAACTAAACTCGATTCCAAGCCAGACACTACACGAAAAAGATGGCGGATAATACATGCAGGAATTTCGCCTTCTCCTTCGTAAAACTCGACGCGGTTGCATGTTTGCAACAACACTCCAGGCTTAAGAAGCCAGGGCTTTACCGTACTAAACAACTTTTCACGGTCGGTGAGTGAAGTGTTCTGATGGTTGGAATATAGAGAGATCATGCTTGAGGTATTCTTTTATTTTGTTGCGTATTTCGATAGATTTATAGACGTCTTGTGCGTTTGATCCGCATGCGATGGTGTAAATGCCGTGTTTGTAGATAGCCGGCGATACAAAATCGCACAAAGGCGGATTGTCAACGACATTACAAAGTTTACCCAGTTCTTCGGCATCAGCTTTCACTTGTTTGTTAAGTTCTTTGATGTTGGTACAAGCATATACCAGGAAAGCGTCTTTCAGATCACTCTTTTCATATGGCTTTTCAATATATTCAACATTTTTGTGCTTGATATCATCAATCACATCAATGGCTACAACAGTTATATTATCGGCAAACTGCTCCAAAAAGCCGATTTTGTGGTGCGCAATGCGTCCTCCGCCTATAATCAGGACTTTTTTTCCTCTTACATTGATTGAAATGGGTAAATATGTCATCGTTCAGGAATTTAATATCAGATTTCGTACTCAGGGCTGAGGTTCTTTCGCCCAAACTTCAGTTTATTCCAGGTCCTTTCGTGGAAATAGTACAGTATCATTTTGGTAATTACTTCTACACCGCTAATCGACAACGCGAGTCCCGGTTTCCCTGTAATAAGGTACGATACGACAAACGTGTCGATGCTACCTGTTATGCGCCAGGATATGGCTTTAATCAAACTTCTATATCGGTGTTCCATGTTATTCATTGTGAAAATTAAGCCCTTCTGTTGTTTCTTTTACATAGCCTCTGCGAATGACAAAGTCTCCAAACCTTTCGTTTATCAGGCGCGCCTTTGCGAAATCTTCGAGAACAGGCTTTAATGCATCCAGTATTTCTTGTTCATTAAGGTTTTCTTTATAAAGTTTATTGAGCCTTTCGCCAGTGCAGCCTGCGCCCAGGTATACATTATATCTTCCAGGTGCTTTGCCCACAAAACCTATTTCGCCGAGATATGGACGACCGCATCCATTGGGGCATCCTGTCATTCGGATAAGAATAGGCTCTTTTTCAATCATATTTTCCACAAGAATGTCATCCAGTTTATCAATGAGCGACGGGAGATAGCGTTCAGCTTCGGCAAATGCCAAACTGCATGTGTTGAGAGCTACGCAGGCAATTGAATTTAAACGGAGTCCTGTAAGGTTCCTTTCGGGAAGAACATTATTTTCGGCGAATATCTTCTCTATCTTTTTCTTATGGGCAACTTCAATATTGGCTATAATAAGGTTCTGGTTGCCAGTAAGCCTGAAGTCGCCGGTATGAAAGGTGGCTATTTGGCGGAGTGCGGATTTAAGCTTTACGGTTTCTGTGTCCCGGATACGTCCGCCTTCTACAAAGAGGGTAAGGTGCCAATTACCGTTGCTTCCCCGTTTCCAGCCATAGGTGTCGCCGCTTGAGACAAAGTGATAAGGCCTGGCTTCTTCTAATGAATATCCCAGTAGTTTGTAAACCTCTTCTTTAAATTGTTCAATGCCTATGCGGTCGATCGTGTATTTTAAACGTGCATTCTTTCTGTCGTCACGGTTTCCAAGGTTACGTTGTACCAGAACGATCTTTTCAGCTACGTCTACTACTTTTTCCTTAGGAATATATCCGATAACATTGGCCAATCGGGGATAGGTTTTGTTGTTTCCAAAGGTCATTCCCAGTCCACCACCAACCGCTACATTGAAACCCTCGAGTAACCCATTGTTTTCGATGGCAATGAGTCCAACATCATTGGAGAAAATATCCGAATCGTTGTAGGGAGGAATAGCAATGGCAATCTTAAACTTACGAGGGAGATAGGTTTTGCCATAGATGGGTTCCTCATCCTGTTCGCCACCGTGCAACAGCTGCTTGTCCAACCATATTTCATAGTACGCAGTGGTTCTTGGCGTAAGGTGGTCGCTTAATTTTTGCGCATATTCCTGTACTTCTGCGTGTATAGCGGACAGAAAAGGATTTGGATTACACATTACGTTGCGGTTCACATCGCCACAAGCGGCAATAGTATTCATTAATGCGTCGTTAACTTCACGAATGGTTTGTTTGAGGCTACGTTTCAAAATGCAGTGTAGTTGAAAAGCCTGACGTGTAGTGAGCTTTATGGTTCCGTTTGCATATTTCGACGAAAGCTCGTCGACAGTTAGCCATTGCGGAGATGTAGCAATACCGCCTGTTAAACGTATCCTGGTCATGAATGAATAAAGGGGCTCCAGCTTTTGCTTTTTACGTTCGCTTTCCAGGTCACGGTCGAACTGTTGGTAAGAGCCGTGTAGTTTTATTAAGTTAATGTCGTCGGGCGCAAGCGCACCGGTAATTTCGTTGACAAGGCTCTCCTTAATCGTTCCGCGAAGGTAATTACTGTTTTCTTTGATTATTTCTACTTCTGATGGCATGGTGATTCTGGTTTAATTTAGTTTTGATGAAGGCATAGGCTTCGTAGTGGCGTAGTCAGGAGACTACGCCTAGCGCAGACTAGCCTTTTATTTCGGCGAAGGCCGGAATTTATCTGCTTCGTGGTTAAGGGGTTCCGGCCTTCGCCGGAATGACAATGAGTTTAATAATTCCTTAGAGTCCCCTTTAGGGGATTCAGGGTTTAATACACATCCGTCTGGTATCGCTTGGCTTTCTTTAATTTCTTTAGATATTCTTCAGCTTTTACAAGGCTCATGCGTCCTTCTTTGGCTATAATATTCGTAAGTGTGCGGTTTACATCGGAGAACATGTTGTTTTTATCGCCACATACGTAGAAGTGAGCACCTTCTTCAATCCAACTATACAGTTCTTTCGAGTGTTCCAGCATTTTATGCTGTACGTATACTTTTTGGTCCTGATCGCGGGAGAAGGCAACGTGCAGGTTCGTGAGCAGTTTCTTTTTATGCCATGCCTGAAGTTCAGTCTGGTATAAGAAATCTGTTGTAAAGTGCCGGTCGCCAAAGAAGAGCCAATTCTTACCTTTTGCCAACTGGGTTTCCCTTTCCTGCAAGAATGCTCTGAAAGGAGCAATACCTGTACCCGGCCCCACCATGATGATGGGCGTTGTGGGATCGGAGGGTAACCTGAAATCGGGGTTTTTGTCGGCAAACACCAGAACTGCATCCTTGTCACCCATACGGTCGCTGAGGTATGTGGAACAGGTACCTTCTTTATACCGGTGGTTTACATATCTTACCGATGCAATAGTTAAGTGAACCTCGCCCGGATTGGCTTTTACACTGGAAGATATTGAATACAACCTGGGTTGTAGCTTGTGCATAATAGATAGTAATTCGGCCGAGCTTATTTTTACAGGGAATTCATTAACCAGATCAACCCAGTCGCGGCCGTAAATAAATGTTTTCAGTTGAGTGCTATCCTCCAATATTTCTTTCAGCTTGGTGCTTTGGGCAAAATGATTGTAATTCTTCAATACATCGGGGTTCAGCGTTGATATTTCGAAATGTTTGGAAAGCACATTACCCAGTGTGTCTTTATTTTTATTGTATTCCAGCTCTTCTCCGGGGTTTAACTTAAGCGAATCTACCAGCTCGTATACCAGCCGTTCTGAGTTGGATCCGTATACGCCCAATGCATCGCCCGGTTCATAAGATATTCCGGAACCTGCAATGGATAGCTCGTAATGAAATGTTTCTTTCCCTGATCCTTTCCCGTTGAGTTTTATTTTTTCGATTAAGCGCGCTTTAAATGGATTCTGACGATCGTAGACTACCGATTTTACTTCGGGTACGCGGGGCGTTTGACTTCCGTTCAGCTTTATCAGTGGGGTCTTATCATTGGAATTCGAAAGATTGCGTAGTAATCCATCAATCCATTGGGTTGCAACGGGCGAAAAATCGACATCGCAGTCGAAACGAGGGTGTATGCGGCGGGCTCCCAGTTCCTCTAGTCGCTTGTCTACATCAATTCCTGTTTTGCAAAAATGTAAATAGCTTTTATCGCCTAGCGCAAGAACTGAGTATTTGGTATTTTCCAGTTGCGGGGCGCGTTTTCCGTGAATATAGTCGTAGAACTCCTCAGCAGCAACAGGAGGAACACCTTCGCCGTGGGTACTTACGATAACCAGGAGATATTTTTCGTCTTTTAATTTGTTGAGCGAATACTCATTCATATCGTGCAGATGAATCTTGTATCCTTTGCTTTCGGCTTTTTCCTTCAGCTTTTTGGCAACTGCAGCGCCATTGCCTGTGCGCGACCCGTAAAGGATGGTCAAATCAGGCAGGTCCGTTTTTACCGCAGGATGAATGGTAATTCCGTTTACCGGAAGTTTGGCCGGAGCCTTTACGTTTGTCGACGATTGGCTTAACCCGGTTAAATAGCCGGCAAGCCACAGGAGCTGTCTATCGTCCAGCCCATGCACAAGGCTTTCGATCTGTTGCTTTTGAGTTTCGTTAAAAATTAACGGACTTAGAATGTTTTGAGTCTGTTCCACGATGAGCAAATTTTAAGTGAATCAGGCCTTATAACCCGAAAACTTCTTGATTGTTTACCGGAATTAAAGATTAGAAAATCTTTAATTTGTTTTAGGCTTTACTTTCACTACAAAGATGCGAATGGCGCGGTTTTGAAGGAATACCACGTATAAGGTATATTGTGTACCTAAATTTAGGTACACAATGCGGTGCAAAAATGGCCTTTTCTGTACCTAATAAGTACCTGTCCATCATAAAAATTAACTAAATGAATGGGAATAATATCAAAATTCTTGTTATCTTTAGTAATACACAACAGTTGATCTAAATTAAGTAATTATGTGGGACAAATACACCGTGCTTATTGCCGAAGATGAAGATGTAAACTTTTTTCTGCTTTCAGAATATTTAGAACCTACAGGAATAAAGGTTTTACGTGCAAAAAACGGTGCTGAAGTATTAGAGATTGTTTCACATGAGGAACCTCATGTGATATTGATGGATATTAAGATGCCAGTAATGAATGGCTACGAAGCCACACATAAGCTGCGCGAAATAAACCCAAACATTCCGGTACTTGCCCAAACGGCGTATACCATGAGTGAAGATTTTGAACGCCTTAAAGCAACCAAGTTCCAGGAAATACTTGCTAAACCTATTAATGAGCAGGATTTACTTTTTACACTAAGAAAGTATATCAAGGAAGATTAGGAATAGTTTAGCTAAAATACCCCGTAAGGTACTCACGGGTTAGTTCTTGTTTGGGGTTGGCAAAAATCTCCGATGCCGGACCTGCTTCAATAATTTCCCCAAGGTACATGAATACTACATAATCGGCAATTCTTCTGGCTTGACGCAAGGTATGTGTTACTAAAATTATCGAATACGCATTTTTTAGTTTCAAAAATAATTCTTCGATTTTTTTACTTGAGAGCGGATCGAGCGCTGACGTGGCTTCGTCGCCTAGTATAATTTCGGGCTCCACAGCCAGTCCGCGCGCCAGGCATAGCCTTTGTTGCTGACCAATAGAAAGCTGATTGGCCGGGGTGTTAAGCCTGTCCTTTACTTCTTCCCAAAGGCCTGCAGCCTCTAGGTATTGTTTAACCAACCGTGTAATCTTCTTTTTATTTCGAATCCCATGAATTCTCAATCCATAAGCCACATTGTCGAATATCGACATTGGTAAAGGGCATGGACGCTGTGATAACAGCCCCATCTTTTTCCTTATGCTGATAATATCTACCTTTTTACCATGTATATTTTCTCCATCAACCAGCACTTCTCCATCAATTTTAATGTCGGTCGATTGTTCCAGCAGTCGGTTAAAGGTTTTCAGTAGTGTAGTTTTTCCGCACCCCGATGGACCTATGATACACGTTATGGCCTTATCGGGCAGCTCAACATTTATATTCTTCAGGATATGATTTTTCTGAATGTAAACGTTGAGGTCCTTTACCTGAATGTGCGGCTTTTCTAATATGGGAACTTCTGGAAACATGTTTGTATCCTTTATTTCGGATGAAGCAAGCAGAGTGTTTGCTGGAGAAGTTTTCTTATCTAAAGATAAGGGTTTAACCTTTAGTAAACTGGCTAACATCATATTTTATTTTTTGAGAATTTGCGACTATAATATCGTGCTGCTAAGCTAAGTACAAGCACAATAGCTGTTAAAATGAAGGCTGCAGCATATGCCCGGTTTTGAACCTCTTCAATAGGGCTGCTTAGCTGAAAGAATATTGCTAGAGGTAATGAAGCTGCTGGTTGTGAAAGAGAGGTTGGTATACTGTCCGTATATCCGGCAGTGAAAAGAACCGATGCTGCATCACCTATGGCACGTCCAATGGAGAGCAGCACGGCTGTTGTTATGCCAGGCGAAATCTGCTTTAGCATTACACGTATTGTCTCGTATTTAGTGGCACCAAGCGATAGGGTGGCGTCCTTCAATTCTTTCGGGATTTGGCGGGCTACTTCATCCATTGATCGAATGAGAATAGGCACAATTAGGAAGGTTAAAGCAATGATACCACCTAAAAGAGAGGTTTTTAGCCCCAAATATACCATGAGTGCAAACCCAAATGCGCCATAAACAATAGAAGGGATTCCAAAAAGTATATCGGATGAGAACCGCGTTAAATCTGCCAGAAATGATTTTTTGGGGAGGTAAAGATTAATGAAGATTACAATAGGTATGCTCAATAACAGTCCCAAAATGGTAGATCCCGCCACCATCATGAGTGATCCAACAATGGCATTCAGTAAACCTCCTTCTTTTCCTATGTAGAAGCCACCACTTGGTATTTTGGTGAGCATGTCCCAGCTCATTGCTGGTAGTCCCCGTTTTACAATGGTAAATAAAATAAGGAACAGCGCTCCGAAGATGATGAGTGTGGCAATGCGCATCAGGTTTTTAACGATTATTTCTTCAATTTTTCTCATAGAGCATACGTTTTTTCGATGCGATTGAGGATAAACCTCGAAATAGCATTGAACAGGAAGATAATAATGAACAGAATAAAGGCAGCAAACATCAATGCCGAGTCGTATAGTGGCAGCGACATCATTTCGCCATAGTTGTTGGCAATAAGGGCGGGCAGTGGATAACCGGAATCGAAGACAGACCTTGGTATTTCAGCTATATTCCCGCATACCATCAGAACGGCAATGGTTTCGCCAAATGCACGCGATATGGCAAGCACTACAGCTGCAATTATGCCGGGTAACGATTTACGAAGCAGAACAAACTTGATGGTTTGCCATTGTGTTGCACCCAACGATAGTGATGCTTCCCGCATTTCTTTTGGGATTGTAGCAAATATTTCAACCAGGATGCTTATAATTAAAGGCACTATCATTATTGCCAGTATTAGACCTCCTGCCAACACGCTATATCCTGTTGAGAATTCTACGAAATGCGGAGCCAGTCTATCGGAGATAAACGGTACAACCACAAGTATGCCCCATACGCCGTAAACAACGGGAGGTATACCCGCCAGAATATCAATCATAGGAAATACAATCTTCTTCACTCGTGGATGTGCATATTCCGAAAGAAAAATTCCTGTAAGAAGGCATAATGGCAGTGCTACAACAAT
>DATALJ010000126.1:0-1659 GCA_036261135.1 Bacteroidales bacterium | reverse complement strand
TCCGGCAAAGGCTTATTTAAAGCCATGCCGGATTTTTATTTAAAGCCTTTGTATTTACTTTTCGTGATGATTAATCATCCAGTGAACGCCGAACTTATCAGTTAAGGATCCATAATAATCTCCCCAAAACATATCCTGCATGGGCATTTCTACAACTCCCTGGTCGGATAACTTGTTAAAAAGGGTGTCGGCATCCGCACGGCTATCGGTGTGCAAGGCAATATAAACATTGTTGCCCTGAACTACGTTAAATCCCATCGATTCCGGTGCATCCGTTCCCATTAATAAATGTCCGCCAAGAATGGGCAGTGCAACATGCATTACAAGGTTTAGGTCCTCTTCTGCAAGTGGCGGCATTCCTTCCTGTGGAGGGATATCCTTAAAGCGGTTGATTTTGCCGTCTACGAATTCGCCACCAAAAACCGATTTATAAAAGTTGAATGCTTTCTCGGTATTGCGGGGAAAATTCAGATATGTACTTGTTAGTGCCATAATCGCTTTTCTTTAGATTAACTATTTAAGCTTCTTTGTTTACTGCAAACATCTCGTTTGTGAGCTGTTGCATTTCCTCGAAGCTTACATCTTTAATATGGGTCATAATCATCCATTTATGGCCAAACGGATCAATAACATTGCCGCTGCGCTCGCCATAATATTGATCTTTTACTTCCATGTCACCTTCAGTTTTTGCACCTTCTCTCAGCGCTCTGAAATATACTTCATCTACGTTTTCGACATATAAGCATATTCCGGAAGCCGTTCCGCCTAGCGATTGCGGGCTAAGGTTTCCCCATTCCTTGTTTTCTTCGGCAAGCATAAACCGAGCACCGTTTATTTCCAGATCTGCGTGAGCAACGGAACCATCGGGCATCGAAATTCGGCCTATTTCTTTTGCTCCAAATGCTTTTTTATAGAATTCGATGGCTGCTGAAGCATTTATCACACTCAGGTAAGGTGTTATGGCTGTATAGCCTTCCGGAATTGGTTTTACATTGGTATTCATAATTGAAAGTTTTAAGGGATTAATGAATTGTTTTAATTGTAGAGCATATTAACAAATGCCTTTATCTATTGTTTTTGGAGGAATTCAGCAATAACATCTACCGCAAGTGCTGGTATTTTGCTGTCTTTTTCGGCAGCACATACTTCGCCGATATAGGATCCATGCGTTCCAGGTAAAATCATAACCTGTGCATGAGGGATTAATTGCGACATTTTCAGCATGTGTTCCATCGTAATAATATCATGGTCGCCCTGAATGAGCAATGTCGGGAAAGTTATTGAACGTAAAGCATCATCGCTCCAGTCTTTGAATTGAAGCATCCTGTTTTTATCTTTGTCGAACATGGCTTGTAGCTTGCTTTTGTCTGGCGTAACCTTTAGAAATGCAGACTGAAGTGGTGCCGGCATGTCTGATAGAGTACTCTTCTCAAGATTCTCAAAGAGTACGGGTATTAAGCCTTCGCGCTTGTAAAACGATGAAGCGATAACCAGTTTGTTAACGAGCTGCGGGTGCCGTATGGCAATTTGCATGGCTGTATTGCCGCCATTGCTGAATCCTAAGAAATTCGCTTTTTCAATCTTCAGGTATGCCAGCAAACTGGCAATATCGTCGGCATCCTGCTCAAATGTGCGGTTGGTTGCAGGATAAGTTCGGCG
>DATALJ010000092.1:0-8125 GCA_036261135.1 Bacteroidales bacterium | reverse complement strand
ATGGAATTTGAAAAAGAATTCAACATCGGTATACCGGATGACCAAGCTGAAAACATTGGTACTGTTGGCGATGCTATTAAATACATTGAAGCTAACGTAAAGTAAATATTGTTTTAAACTGACTTATTTATGCAATTAAAGCGGGCGGTTATTACGGGATTAGGAACTCTTTCTCCCATTGGAAACAACGTGCAAGATTATTGGACATCTCTTTGCAATGGAGTAAGTGGTTGTGATCTCATTACTCGTTTTGATCCATCAAAATTTAAAACAAGATTTGCATGTGAGGTAAAGAATTTCGATCCTTCGGCTTATTTCGACCGTAAAGAAGTGCGCAAGTTAGACCCTTATGCGGTTTATGCACTTGTTGCTGCCGACGAAGCTATAAAAGATTCAGGTTTGGACCTGGAGAAAATCAACAAGGACAGAGCCGGAGTAATCTGGGCTTCTGGAATTGGAGGAATCGAAACCTTTTATCAGGAAATAAAGGGCTTTCTGAGCGGTGATGGAACTCCCCGTTTCAGCCCTTTCTTTATCCCGAAAATGATATCGGACATTGCGGCTGGTCATATTTCAATGAAATATGAATTTAAAGGCCCCAATTTCTCTACCGTTTCGGCCTGTGCCTCTGCTTCCAATGCTATTATTGATGCAGTAACCTATATTCGTTTGGGAAGAGCTAATGTATTTATCGCCGGAGGTTCCGAAGCTGCTATTAACGAGGCAGGCGTAGGAGGATTCAGCGTAATGCAGGCTTTATCGACGAATAACGACAATTACAAATCTGCTTCCCGACCATTCGATAAAGACCGCGATGGCTTTGTGATAGGTGAAGGTGCAGGAGCTTTAATTGTTGAAGAGTACGAACATGCTGTTGCACGTGGGGCTAAAATATATGCCGAAATCGTTGGAACAGGTATGTCTGCCGATGCGTATCACCTTACCGCACCACATCCCGAAGGCGATGGTGCTACAAGAGTAATGAGGAGCGCACTCGAAGATGCTTCCTTAGAGGTTAATTCAATTGATTATATTAATGTTCACGGTACATCTACCCCTCTGGGAGATATTGCTGAAACCAAGGCGATTAAACGCGTTTTTGGCGAGCATGCATATAAATTGAATATTAGTTCTACTAAATCAATGACTGGCCACTTATTAGGTGCTGCCGGGGCTATAGAGGGTATTGCTTCAATACTCGCTTTAAAAAACAGTATCGTTCCGCCCACCATTAACCATTTTACTGACGATCCTGAAATTGACAACAATTTGAATTTTACATTCAATAAAGCGCAATCCAGGGAGATGAATTATGCAATCAGTAATACCTTCGGTTTTGGAGGGCACAATACTTCGATTATTTTCAAAAAAATCTGATAATTGATACGTCGATTAATCAATCCAATAAAACTTCTTATGTCTCCAAATAAGAAGTTTTATTTGCTTTTACAAAGTCAGTTAAAGATAAACCCCGGGAAAATTAAGCTTTACGAAATTGCATTCCTGCACCGTTCTGCATCGCTATCCTTTTCCGACGGGTCGATTGTGAATAATGAACGACTGGAATACCTTGGCGATGCTATTCTCGATGCCGTTATCGCTGATTATCTTTTCAAAAAATTTCCACGAAAAAAAGAAGGATTTCTGACCCAGATGCGGTCTAAAATTGTGAAACGGTCCAATCTTGATTTGATTGCCCGTAATTTGGGCATCGATTACCTCGTAGTTTCCAATACCAACAAAAACATACATCGTAAACACATTTTCGGCGATGCATTTGAAGCGCTTATTGGCGCTATATACCTCGACAAAGGCTATAAGCGAACACGTAGATATATTATAAACCACATTCTGCATAACTTTGTAGATTTGGAAGAGCTCCTCGCCAAAGAAACAGACTTTAAGAGCCGCATTATTGAATGGGGCCAGAAAAATAAAATACTGCTTACCTTCGAAACCAACGAGGAATATACCGAAGTTGAACAATCGCCTACCTTTGTTGCCTATGTAAAAGCAATTGACCAAACGCTGGGCAAAGGTACAGGAAAATCGAAAAAAGAAGCAGAACAACATGCTTCGGAGCAAGCGTATACTTTTGTAATGTCCGCTAAATATACAACAAAAGAGCTCCTTTCTTCATAACCTAAAAGAAGGCTCATGGGGTCTAAAAAGAATATCCACACGCTTAGTTCAACATCCCAGTCCGACTTCTTTCTTCTGGGCATTTCCTCGCACGAAAATGACTACCGTATTTCCTGGGCTCTGAACAACCAGTTGGGTTTAAAACTTACCAAAACTGAAAACCACAAATCACTTAATAAAAGATTGGGAGAAACGCAGGAATTTTCGATGTACATTAGTCAAACCGACGAATTCTCTCCTGTTTACAAGTTAATTTCGAACCGCTGTGACAATGGTTTTTTGCTGGAAGAACTAAAGAATATTGATTATATCTTACGCATTGAACCTTTGGAAGCTGCAATCAATATGGATGAAATATTCCTGAAAGTAAAAGAAATTGCGCTCATATCAGCTACTTTCCGTCTGAATCCGCAAACAATAAAAAGCATTAGCCGCCTGGCATAAAGTAAAAAAGGGCCACCTCCCGGGGGCCCTTTTTTACAACTAAACCTAAATCTAACTAACTACACCTATGAAAAACTAATTCTACTATATAAAAAAAATACTTTTTGTCTTCGTTAAAACTACAGTACAAACATACGCCAAATAAGAGTTAACGAAGTTTAATGAATGTTAAAGAGTGTTAAATTATTACGCAGGAAAAATGCGCTTGTTATCTTTGTAACACTATGAACAAAAAGAAAATTGCTATACTTATCGGGTTAATCGGCATGGCTGTGTTGGGTTTAATTGGTATTCAATGGACATGGATAAAGAAGGCATACCAACTTCAAGAACAGCAATTCAGGCAAAACACATATATTTCCATCCGAAAAGTAGCCGAAATACTTCAGACCGACGAAACAGTTAAAGAAATTTCGAGGGAAATTAAGGCCTATAAAAGAGACACGTTCAATCGCGGGTACCGGCTTATTTTAGATAGCCTGCGCTCTTCTCCCGAAACAAACAGGTCGCAAAGCCTCAATACGGCTCAACCAAGAGAAGAAAACCCTTCTCCAAGATCAAGCTTCTGGATTTCGAGCCAATCCTATACATTCGACTCCACAGGAATAAATCAGGAATTTTATGCCGAATATTACTCCGAAAGCTCTGAAATAAAGAAAGACGTCAGAAATGATCTGAAGCAATATGCAAACGACAAAGAACTTGTTGATCGTGTAATTAAAAAGCTCAGCCGGCCCGAGAAAAGAATACAGGAGCAGATTACACCCGAAAAAATGGATTTGCTCCTACGCAGTCAACTGAACGAAAGCGGCATCTGGATTAACTTTGAATATGCCATTCTCGACGATCACAGGAATATACTAATGCAGTCTGATTCGTTTAAGCGCGACACAGACTTGAAGCTGTACGGAGGACGAATAAGTTCTAACGAGAGCACTGCTCCTAATTTTCTGGTATTATACTTCCCCGCAGAGAAAAATTACCTGATGAAATCGTTGGGATATATGGGAACTTCCTCAATTTTCCTCACCATTGTGATCCTGTTTACATTCGGGTACATCATATTCTTTATTTTTCGGCAGAAAAAAGTGGCAGAAATAAGAAATGACTTCGTAAACAACATGACGCATGAGCTGAAAACGCCGATCTCCACTATATCCCTTGCCTCTCAGATGCTACACGACCCAAGCATTCCAACCGAAAACAAAAATATCGGTCATTTATCCAAAGTGATTCTCGACGAAAGTAAACGATTGAGTTTTCAGGTGGAAAAAGTATTACAAACTGCCATTTTCGAAAAAGGTAAGATTAACCTTAAAATAAGGCAATTGGATCTCCACGAATTGATTAATAACGTTGTAAAAAACTTTATTATCCAGGTAAAAAACCGAAATGGCCAGATTATTAAAAACCTTGACGCCGAGTATGCTGTTGTAAATGTGGACGAAGTGCATTTTGCCAATGTGGTGCTCAATTTGCTCGACAACGCGATAAAATATTGCAAAACCGAACCTTACATAACTGTATCGACAATAAATAAAAAAAAATCCATCGCCATTATTGTAACAGACAATGGCATTGGAATTAGCAAAGAAAACCAGAAACACATATTCGAAAAGTTTTACAGGGTTCCCACCGGGAACGTTCATAATGTGAAAGGCTTTGGGTTAGGATTAAGCTATGTAAAGAAAATTGTTCTCGAACATGGCGGAAAAATATCGATGACCAGCGAATTGAATAAAGGCACAACTTTCGAAATACTAATCCCTGTTGCAAAAGAGAGCTACGAAT
This sequence comes from Bacteroidales bacterium, assembly GCA_036261135.1. Lineage (GTDB taxonomy): Bacteria > Bacteroidota > Bacteroidia > Bacteroidales > JAAUTT01 > JAAUTT01. Next base: position 3,748 of record DATALJ010000092.1, on the reverse strand, counting down.
CGTAAATTTCAATGCAATTATTAACAACCAACTTCATATGGCAATAAATAACAAAATCAGGATTTTACTGGCAGAAGACGACGAGAATCTTGGCGTTTTACTAAAGGAATATTTACAGGCAAAGAATTATGAGACCGATTTATTGCCCGATGGAGACAAAGCTTTTAAAAGTTTTCAGAAAAACTTTTACGATATATGTGTTCTGGATGTGATGATGCCGATAAAAGATGGTTTTACTCTGGCCAAAGAAATACGTGCCATTAATAAGGAAATACCCATTATTTTCCTTACTGCCAAATCGATTAAAGACGATATCCTTCAGGGATTCCGCCTGGGAGCTGACGATTACATAACAAAGCCTTTTAGTATGGAGGAACTTTTGTTCCGGCTCGAAGCCATATTACGAAGAACCAAGGCAGACAGTAAGCTTTCTGCCCAAAATGTTTATACGCTGGGAAAATACATTTTTGATTTTCAAAAGCAAACCCTTACGTCAACCGACGATACGCACAAGCTTACCACAAAAGAATCGGAGCTTCTCAAGCTGTTATGCGACAACATGAACGAAATACTCGACCGAAACTATGCCCTCAAAGCTATATGGAGCGACGATAGTTATTTTAACGCCCGCAGCATGGATGTTTACATAACCAAGCTGCGGAAGTATTTAAAAGACGAGCCTTCCATTGAAATTATCAATGTCCATGGCAAGGGTTTCAAGCTAATTGTATAATACAACGCGCGCTATTTAGCGGGCGCGTTGTAATATATTATTTCGCCATCAGAAGTTAACCCTTCAATGGTAAGCTGAGTATTTTCATTTTTAAATGCATTCGGAAATCTAACAGTAGCTATTCCTTGACCGTTGGTAATCACCTGGGGTGCCCAGTACAATGTTCTAGGAACCGCATAATCCGATGGTTTGTATTGCGAAGCTCCGGCAGAAGGAACATAGAATTCTGCAACTTTGTGATAGCCCTTCATATCAAACTCAATTTCACCGCGATTGATAAATTCACCTCTTCGTGAATAGAATGCAATAACACCGTTACCGCCACGACTTCCGTAAGCAGAAGCTTCAGGCCCCTTCAAAACTTCAATGGTTGCTAAATCGGAAGGCGGCATAGATGCAGCCGAGCTAGGATCAATGGGAACCCCATCCAAGAGAAATAAAGGATCTGTACTCCCTGTAATTGTATTAATCCCGCGTATTATAATACTGTTGCCTGTAATGGTTAATCCAGGAACCTTGCCCTGCATGTATTGAAAAACAGAGGTATAATTTACAGCATCTGGTCCTACCTCAATTACATTGGTTGGCCTTTCGTGTATTCTACCTGAAGATTTGCTCTGTTCCCTATTTTGAGCTCTATATTTTTCGCGGAGGATAAGTCGCTCTCTTTGTCCATTCTCCTTTAGTTTTGATTTAGCGTAATTAACGTTACGTATTTCTGCATTTGTAAGAGTAATTTGAGGAACAATGGTATCGCCGATTTTAATTAGCCCAGGATTTCCTCCAGAATTCTTAATTGCCTCAATTTTGACACTCAAGGTATCCTCGTAATCTAAATTTGTAAATAAAAAGTGCCCTTTCGAATCAGTTTTTGTTTCAAACACATCATTGTATGAACTTAAAACGGACAAGCGAACTTTTGTTCCAGCTACAGGTGCACCAAAGAAATCGCGTGTTACCCGGCCTTCAATGGAAAGCCCCTGAAATGGCAGATACTTTAAATTAGGAAATTTAGCTGTTAAAAGGTCTTTCCATACAAACCTTCGCCAGCCGTGTGTAAGCATAACCAAATCCAAATTAATAATCGCTTCATCTTTACCAGTAAAATAGTAAGATGGGGCCTCTATTTTCCCTTTCAAATCGGAGGTTAATAAAAGGTGCGTTAAAATGTTCGATTTGTAAATATTTGCGCCTGAGGGATTCTCACTAACCGACAATGAAAGGTTACTCTTCACCGGATTCCCGTTTTTGGAGGTTAATTTTAACGTATATATTGACGAATCGCTATTTATCTTCTTGATTACTTCCAAGGCATTTACATTCTGCTTCTTTAAATTGTCTATAAAAACCAAACGCTCACAGGCAGGTTCAAGGCGGTTATCAAAAACAGTAAAATGCACAATGCCGGATGGAAAATGCTTTTTAGGAACCAACACTTCAATAGGCTTATCCTTAAGTTCTCCTTTCGACACATAAAAAGCGCTACCCCTTGCCTGCCCCACAAGAATAATTTCATTGGATGCTATATTAGCTGAAACAGTTCTGTTTGACCTTATGACAATTCGGACAAAATCAGGCAAAAACGGATCGGCTTCCATGGATATTCCCTGAGTTATAACATTAGGAATATTTGCCTTTTCTTCCTTTTCTTCCTTATTAAACCTAACTTTTGCATAGTATTTTTCATTGGATTGAGGAGAGAATGTAAAGAAACCCATTCCTTGATGCGAAGACTGAAAATCGATAATCTTTTCACCATTCGCTGAATAGAGCGTTCCAGTAACATCAATTCCATTTCCCATACCATTTTCGGCTTTAAAAGCAACCCGGCTCTTGAACCCTGCTACCAAATCGCCACCTTCAGGAAAAAAATTGATAGTATAGTCGCTTTGCATTTGTGCTACTTTCTTATTACAACGCTCAATATCTGAAATTCTGGAACGTGTAACTACATTCTCATAATTGGGGTTAACAACTCTTATCGTTTTATCAAAGAAAAAGTCAGTATCAAAATTTCGCATCCAGTTCGTATATGCTCTTAATTGATAATTACCTTCGGCTAGGGTATCCTTAATCAGAATATTTCCTTGAGAAAAGCCACCTTTGTTACGGAGAATTATACTCTGTACATGCCTGTTATTGAAATCGATAAGATCGATATATATTTCCTTACTTACAGAATCAGGCATAAATGAGGAGGCATTAAGCAGATAGCTCTTAATCCAGATATTCTCGCCTGCCATATATACATCCTTGTCGGTATGCAGATTAATCTTTTGTTGCCAGAGAGAGTCCCTGTACACCGCCAGTTGTTTAAGAATTCTATCTACCCTGATATCTCCGGTAGTATCAAAATTCAGGAAAAATATGGATAAGAGAGGAACACATAACCACACGTTTCTTTTCAAAAATTTTTTCATCTGTAAATAATTTAGTTTGTAGTCGGATGAACTCTGAAGGGCTCATTGTAAGTAAACCTCATCAAGTTGGTTTCTATTATAGCAGATCCACAAATAACGGTTTACCCTAAAAAAGGCTGAGCTATATCTAGTTTTTGTTATATCGTGCTATGATTAACAAATGTAGTATTTTTTATATAGAAATAATTTTACTTACGGATAACACAGGAAACTAAATCTATTCCTTGCCTGCTAGGATTTTGTTAAATATAATTTATCATTGAGCCTGCAGTTCCTCCCAATACTCCAATGCCCGGCGGGTATGAGGTATAACAATAGTTCCACCAACAATATTAGCAACTGCAAATACTTCCATTATTTCTTCAGTGGTAACGTTGTGCTCATAGCATTTTTCGAGGTGATATTTCACGCAATCATCGCACCGAAGAACCATAGACGATACCAAACCCAGCATTTCCTTCGTTTTGGAAGAAAGTGCACCATCGGTATATGTATTGGTATCCAAGTTAAAAAGACGCTTAAGCACTAAATTATCTTTCGATAAAATTTGTTCATTCATTTTTGCGCGGTACGCCCGAAATTCATTAATCTTTTC
>DATALJ010000090.1:0-14951 GCA_036261135.1 Bacteroidales bacterium | reverse complement strand
CTGGAATTTTTGGGCAATTTTTTCGGTATCGCGAGCCTTGATGAATTGAATGATTACGGTTTCAACATGCTTTTCTATCGGAAAGCCTTCTTGCAATTCTTCTAGCTGTTTTTTAAGGTTCGTATATAAGTGAATTCGGTCTTTGTATTGATATAATACGACTAAAATGCCTACCAATGCACGTTGCCAAACCTGATCTTCAGCTTTTTTATAAGCTTCAATCAGCAATTTAAGTTTAGCTTCTTCAAAATATCTTTGCAGGCTAAGGGTTATAGCTGATACCATCATGCTTTTGTCCCACCATGGCAAATCGTCGGATTGAATGATATCTGAAATGCTTTCTTTTTCTGCATCGCGGTATTTATCGGTAAGCCAAAGGATGGTAAACAATCTTTTCAGATTCATTTTATACAGGAAAGCTTTGTCTTTATCGTGCTTTAAGAGTTCGTTCCCAGCCTGTTGTTTGAGCGCTACGATCAGATCGCTGTTTTCATCGGGCAAGTAGGCGAGATGGTTTGTAAACTCCTTTTTCTGCAGCGTATATTGAAGTAGTTGTTTTGAAACAATTACGTGCTCCCTGATTTCATCGGCCAGTTCAATAACCGAACGAAGCAGACGCCGATATACTGTCTTTTTTTCAGGGTCTTCTACCTCCCCAAAGGAATAACGAAGAATATTGGTATAGGTTATCCTGTCGTCTTCCAGCTTGTCATTTAACGCTCCATTGGGCGAAAGCGCGAGCATTTCCTGAAGAACAGCAAATGCCTCATGCAAACGGTTGCCTGTGACAAGTTGGCAGCATTTTGTATATTTTTCCTGAAGGATTTTATATTCCATATCTGAATTTTGAGCTTTTTAATAGGAAATGTGTAAGTGCATGAATTGTACCAAACTTTGAAAGCCAGATTTGAGGCGCTATTGTAAAGATCCATTGTCATTCCGGCGAAGGCCGGAATCCCTTGGCTACGAAGCTCATAAACACGCATCGGCCAATACTTTAATAAAGAAATAACCGCATTCGCTCCGCAGTTAATGGATTACCTTCACTGAGGGCTTTGTCGTTCCAGCCTTCGCCGGAATGGCAAAGCCTTTAAGCCCTTAGCTCTCACGCTTGCCGCGTAACAATAAATTCACTGCATCCTGCAATGAGCCTGCTTGTATAATTTTACCCGAGTTTACAAAGAAGATTTCATCAGCATTTTCGATCGTGTTTAACCGGTGCGCTATGATAACACGAGTTGTAGACGCAGGTAGTTTTTGAAGAATTATCTCCAATTGCTGTTCCGTAACGGTATCGATATTGGCGGTTGCTTCATCGAGTATCAGAATATCGGGTTTACGCAATACGGTTCGAATGAAAGCGATAATTTGCTTTTGTCCCAGACTTATTCCATCGCCAGCAGGATCGATCTTAGTATCCAAACCTCCATCGAAACGCTCCAAAAGACTGTCAAGACCTGCTTCATTAAGAATGTTGTCGAGCTGACCGTTCAGCAAATCATTGAAGTTAGGGTTACCATAAATAATATTTTCTCTTACTGTACCAGTAAACAGAAACGGTTCCTGGAGTATAAAGCCTATCTTTTGGCTTCGCTCAATGGGGTTGTACGATCGGATGTCTCTTCCATCGAGTAGAATGGTGCCTTTGGTTGCATCGTATAGTCGAGCGATAAGTGATGCGGTTGTGGTTTTTCCACCTCCTGTAGGACCTACAAATGCATATGTTTTTCCTCTTTCGAGATCGAAGTTCACGTGGTGAAGCACCTCTTTGCCGTTGTGATACTCAAACGATACGTTTTTAAAGGAAACCAACGATGATGTTTTATCTTTCTCAGCATCCACAAACTTTTGGGTAGTATCGATGGCTAGGATTTCCGAGATACGGTCCCATCCAGCTAAAGCTACTTGCAAGTTGGCCCAGATAATGGCAATTTGCCTTAGCGGATTGTAGAAATGAGCTATATAAGCCAGGAAACTAATGAGTAAGCCAACAGTAAAGCTTCCTGCGCTGATAAGGTAAATACCGAATGCAAGAACAATGAGTTGCCCTATATTTGATGATAGCCCGTACACAGGAAGGAAGATATTATTGGCCATTCCTGCTTTTACAGCGGCAGAATAGTTGTTATTATTTACTTCAGCAAAACGTTTTCTGAAATAATCCCGCCGATTGAAGGCTACAATCACTTTAAAATTATTGAGGCTTTCCTGAATCTCGGCACTGAGCGATCCGGTGTTCTTTAGGCTAAGTGCATTGCGTCGTTTAACCCAAACCGAAATAGCTCTTGTGAAAATCCATAGTATCAATGCAGGTAACAATGCGGCCGATCCTAACTCTGGGTTTATCCATAGCAGAAAGATGGCAGCACCTGTCATTGTAATAATTGCGCCAAGAAATTGAACCAGGTATTGCGAAAAGAACTGATTTATCTTGTCTGTATCGTTATTGATGCGTGAAATTAAGTCTCCGGCTCTGTTTTGATTAAAGAAATCAACAGGTAGTTCTTGTAGTTTGCTGAACAGATTATTGCGCAGATTAAAAAGCAAACGTTGGCCAACACTTCCCATCAGGTTGGTTTGCCAATAGCTTGTAAACAGCGCAATAATATACATGCCAAGTAAGATCCCTGAGAACATCAGGACACCTTTAAATTGCTTGGTTTGTACATAATGGTCGATGGTATACCCAATTAATACCGGACCTAACAGAGTGAGGGTGGCATTAACAAGTATGGCAATCAATGCAAACGTGAGGATACGTTTTTCGGAAGCCAGAAGCACAGCGAGTTTTTTGAGTGTTGCACCTATGGTTTCCCTCTTTTTATTGTCGTCTGGTTTTTTGTTAAGATTGTAATTCATAGAAACTGGTACTTCGCTGTGAGTTATATATCTGGACGTATTCGGGGCACGTCTCTTTCAATTCTTCATGTTTACCTGTGGCAATAATTTCGCCTTCCATCACCACAATAATCTGATCGAAGTGCTTAACAGAGTTGATCTTCTGGGTTACAGACACCAAAGTGAGCTCGGGGTAGTTATTAACCAGGTTGCATAGTATCTTGTTTTCAGTAACCTTGTCAACACGCGCTGTGAAATCGTCGAGGAACAGAATTTTCGGGTTGTTTGCCAGAGCACGGGCCAGCATAATGCGTTGCTTCTGTCCTCCGGATAAGTTACTACCACGTTCGGAGATAATGGTATCGAGTTTCAGAGGGAGTGAGTCCACAAAGTCGTTGAGCTCGGCGGTATCAATCGCTTTCTGCATGAACTCCTCGGTAACATCCTCACTAAACGCAATATTCTCGCGGAGGCTCATATTAAAGATAATGCTATCCTGAAACACAAAACCGATTTGTTTGTGAAATGCTTCTTTCTGGTATTCGTCTATTTCACTGCCATCGAAAAGTATTGTTCCTGAGTCGGGCTTAGTAAGCGCGGTAAGCAGATGTAATAGTTGTGTCTTCCCAGCAGCAGTTGGGCCAATAATCGCCGTATTTGTTGCTCCCTTTATTAAAATGGATATGTTTTTCAACGTAGGTTTACCCTGATAAGAGAGGTTTACATTTTTTACTTCAATATTACCTTGTAAAGGTGTGGTAAGCGTTCCTTTTTCTTCAGGATCGGGAGCTTCGAGCACATTTACGATGCGTTGATAGGAAGCAGAAGACTGTGCAATCAGGTTGCTCATAAAGCCGATTACGATAATCGGGAAAATAAGTATTACCAGGTAACTATTGAAAGCTGCAAAGTCGCCCAGCGACAATTTATCAATGATTACATAATGTCCTCCTAGTGCCAGAATGCCTAACATAGCAAGGTTGGATGTAAATGTAATAATAGGAATAAGCGTGGCAAACAGTTTCAGAATGGAGATGCCCAAATCTTTAGCTGAGGTACTTGCATCGATGAATTTATTATATTCGGTTTGCTGTGAATTCAATACCCTGATGAGTGCTGCCCCCAGGATGCTTTCGGTGATTACTTTATTCAACCAGTCGATAATTTCACGGCTTCTTTTAAATAGTACCGTAACCTTCCGGAAAATCATGAAAAATGAAATACCGATAATAGGAATAATAGCCAGCACAATCAATGCAAGTTTCCAGTTAATGGAAATAAGCAATATGCTTGCTCCAATAATAACGAATATCGACGAAACAATGGAAGCCACAGCATGCGAAATAAATAGTTTTATGGAGTCGATGTCGGACGTGAGATTGGTCAGCAGTTTTGATGGATTGGACTGCAGCACAAAAGCATAGCTCTGTCGGGAAATCTTATCGCTAAGCTGGGAGCGCAAGTCACGTGCTGCACGTTCCGAAGCCAACGTCTGCACAATGCTCTGAAGATATGTAAAAATAAATATAGCCAGTGTAGCGCCTAGAAATTCAATTAAAACAATCTTTAAATTATACGTTCCATCTGAAAAATCGTCGATACCATGCGAAATAATTTTAGGGATTATAAGGTTTACTGCATTACTTAGTAATGCAAAAACGATAAGCATGATAATGGTAGAACGATAGGGACGTAGCAATTTTAATAAGCTTGCGCCCTCAGGTTTATTCCTTGGATGTTTGTTATTCATTTACGTTTGTGCGAAATTTCAGAATGCAAAAGAAAGCTAAAATCTGCTTCGTTGTACCAAAAAATAGGTGAAATGAGCTTTGTTACCGGCGAAAAGGAGGAGTAGAATGAATACCGCCGTCACATCGGTGTGAGGTGGATGTCCGTCGGTATTCAATGAGGTAATCGGCACTACTTGAGCAGTTTAACAACAGCTTCACCTACTCCCTTTGCCGATGCGGGATTTTGGCCTGTTACAAGACGATCGTCTACAGCAACATGGGCTTGCCACAGATCGGAACTTTCGTACACAACACCACGTTTTTTCATTTCCGATTCCAGCAGGTAGGGAACTACATTATCCAGTTTTACGGCTTTCTCTTCGGCATCAGTAAAGGTGTTTACTTTCTTGCCTTCTACCAGATATTTGCCATCACTTAGTTTTACGTTTAGCAAACCTACAGGACCGTGGCATACTGCGCTAACCACTCCATTATTTTCGTAAATACGACGGCAAATCTCCTGTAATTCCTTATTGTCAGCCAGGTCCCACATGGTTCCATGACCTCCGGCATAGTAAATAGCAGCATAATCCTCCGGTTTCACTTCCGAAGGTTTAAGCGTATGCTGAATTTTGTTGTGATAAGTTTCGTTATCCCAGAATGCTTTATTTACAGGATCAGAAAAATCAAGTCCTTCGCCAGGTGCTTCTCCGCCTTTTGGGCTTACAAAGTCAACTTCGTAACCATTTTTAACGAAAACATCCCAGGCGTGCGATACTTCGCTCAGGTAATACCCAGTTGGCTGTCCGGTAGCGCCTTTTACATTATTACTTGTAACTACTATCAAGATTTTTTTCATATCGAATTATTTTAAGGTTAATTTAAGTGCGAAGTAGTATAACCTATATAGGTCCACTTTGTTCACAAAACTTTCATACTAAATTAAATACAGCTGAATTTTTATACTATAAAAATTATAGTTGCAAAACTAAGTATAGCTGAATATATTTGCAATAACTATCCAAAAGGATAGGACTTTCGATTATGGGCTTAAAATGTGATAGTGAATTATTTAAGTTGAATGGAAAATTATTTCCTTGTACAACAAGCATTACCATGGATTATATTGGTGGTAAGTGGAAAACAGTGATTTTGTTTCATTTACGTGAGGGTACCATGCGTTATAGTGCCTTGCGCCGGAAGCTTCCGGTTGTAACTGAGCGCACTCTGAGTATACAGCTCAAGCAGCTCGAAGCGGATGGTATTGTAAAGCGGAAGGTATATACATCCAAACCTCCCTTAATTGTTGAGTACTCCCTAACCAAGTTTGGTGAAACCCTTATTCCTATTCTTGAAGCAGTGGCACAATGGGGTGAAGTGATTGCCAAGGAAAAGGCTAAAATTGTAAAAATTGATGCGGAATAATGAATTTTATAGCCTCGTTTTAAATAATTTCGGAGCGATTTTTAATGTCTGCTTTTTAAAAACTTTCAAATGCAACTTACTGCCTTAATTATATTTGTAATCACTTATATAGGTATCATTTTTACCCGCTTTCCAAAGATTAATATCGATCGCCCTTCGGCTGCATTCTTTGGTGCTGTGGCAATGATTGTATTCGGTGTTATGAGTTTTGAAGATGCCGTAAAAGCTGTGGACTACAATACCATTGCATTACTGCTCGGGATGATGATTATCATATCTACACTTCAGTTGGATGGCTTCTTTTCGCTCATTGCTGAGAAGACACTATCATGGTCCCGCACGCCTTTTCGCTTGTTGGTGTTTATCACCTTTGTAACAGGCATTGCCAGTGCATTCCTGGTGAATGATGCGGTGGTACTGTTGTTTACGCCTGTAATTATCGCTATTTGCCGTACATCCGGATTAAACCCTATACCTTACCTGATGGCTGAGATTCTTTCGTCGAATATTGGCAGTGCAATGACCATTACAGGTAATCCCCAGAATATGCTCATAGGTATAAATTCAGGAATTGATTATGCCACCTTCTTTGGAAAGTTATTACCCATATCTATTTTAGGAATGGTGGTTATTGTATTTGTAGTGCGCTGGTTGTACCGCTCGCAGTTTGATCGTAATGCCGTTATTCCCGCTGCAACCCATGAATTTGAATACAAATTCAACTCCATGAAATTTTCCGTGCCTATTTTTATTGGCGTTATTGTCATGTTTTTCCTGGGAAAACTTTTGAACCTGTCTATTCCGGTAATTGCACTTGTGGGAGCATCATTAGTCCTTATATTCGGAAGAGTCCGCCCATCAGAAGTGATCAAGAATGTGGATTGGGTGCTGCTTCTGTTTTTTGCGTCACTTTTTATTGTTGTGGAAGGTGCTGTGAAGGCTGGATTGATGAGCTCATTTATTCAATCACATGGACTTACCGGGAATTTAGGAGGTATAGCCAAAATGCACGGACTAAGTCTCTTTATGTCGCAAATAGTAAGCAATGTACCTTATACGGTAATGATGCTGCCTGTACTTAAGTCGGCAAACAGCGAAATACTATGGCTCTCATTGGCATCAGCCTCTACGTTGGCAGGAAATGCTACCATTATAGGAGCAATGGCTAACCTGATTGTTATAGAATCCGCCGAAAAGCACGGGATTAAGATAAAATTCTTCGAATTCTTTAAGGTTGGGATTGTAGTAACGGTGTTGAGCTTTGTGATTTCGATGGTTGTGCTTTGGATGATACTATAAGGAATAATTGACAATTGATAATTGAGAATTGACAATTGTAGAAGTGCCTGGAGTACTTCGAGTGCCTAAAGTTAGTGTATAAGCCAAGTTTTCATTTTCAAATTTTCAAATTGCCACATTTTCAAATTGTCTGCAGCCGTCCCTTCAACCCCTTCGACAAGCTCAGGGACCTTCCGTTCGTTGGCACATTGACAAATCGGCCCATTAATTACTTTCTTCCTTGTAAAACAACTGGTAATAGTGCATTCCCGTTTTTTCATCGAAGCCTTTTACAATGTATTCGCGGTTTCCGTGAACGTAAATATGGAAATTCTTATCCAGTTTAATGACACTTTTTAATACTTTGGCTTCTTTCTTTACAGCCGGCGCTGATATAGCGAATGAATCGTCAATTTGGCAGGCGTGTTCGGCCTCGTATTGCTTTTTGTATGTTTTAAACGACTCAGTTACTTCGGGCTGCTTGATTACCTGCTGCGAGAATTCATCGAAATCGAACTCCTCATTTTTCTTGAAATAATTGGCAGAGCTATTCAGGAAGTCAGCCTGGTCGGCTTTTGATATTTCAAATTCTTTGGGAGCCTGTTCAACAACAAATGTTTTACACATGTCCAGATAGTTCCGCGTTTGATGGTACTCATCTTTACGAGGAGTGATCTTCAGAAAGTCGTCGCGCCAATATCTTGCTTCGGCATTCTTGTTCACGCTATCAACGATTGAAAGGACATAGCCGTTTTCCTTTTCTACATTGAAGATAATACAACCCTTATCGAGCTTGTTTACGTTGATACCGTCCTCCGATTCTATCAAAAACGAGCCTTTCACATTTTTAACCTTGATGAAAGTTTCTTTCGACTCGGATTTAAACAGGCCAATCGCATCCACCATTTCGCCATCGAAAAAGCAGTTTTCGAGATGCGCTACATAGAATTCGCCGGTTTTAATCTTCGGATGCGTCGATTGATCATATAGATGGTTAGCTAGATTGACGGATTGCTCTATAAATGAGTCCGGATCATCAAAAATCTGCGAAACACAATTATAAACCTCGTTCTGTTCAAGGCCTTCGGGATGCGTAAGATGAAAATGTTCGCCCGTTTTAAAGGGTTGAAGCAGGTAGTTCATCATAAGCAGTTGCAGTTGCTCTTCTTCAAGATCTACACATTTGCCGGACAAGTTAATTCCTTCGTCTTCGGGTTTTGAACCAATATGATGAACAATCAGGTTCTTAAATTCTATATCATTGAAATGGAACATGTTTCCTTGTTATAATTAAACTCCGAAAATAAAGATAATTTTATAATTTAGAGGTACATTTTGAAAGTTGGGCAAAATTTAAATTGGATGGCACGTGATTGTAGATCGCTTTATTTCTCTGAATTTTATATTGTTGTAATTAATTTCTCAAAACATAAATCCCCTTTTCTGTAACCTCTGTGCGAAAAATTCAGTTTAATATCTAAATAAAATCCCGAATGAAAACATACAAACCGGTATCTCTCGAAAAAGCCTACAAACTGTTAAATACAGGAGCCATTATTTTAATTGGCTCAGCAGATAAGGCGGGAGTTACAAACCTTACCCCAATTGCCTGGAATACACTGGTAGATTATGAACCCGTTACCAGACTTTTATTTGTTTGCGACAAGGAGCATAAAACGTACGAAAACATTACTAATACGGAGCGGTTTGTGGTTATATTACCCCATTCATCTCAAGCTACATTGGTTAAGCAGCTGGGAACAAGTACAGGTAGGAATGTTAGCAAAATAGAAATCTTCAATGTCCCTGTTTTCAAATCGGAGAAATACCAGTTTCCTGTTCCGGACGATTCTATCGCCTACCTGGAATGTAAGGTTTACAGGATTCTTGATGAAGGCGGAGTAGGGATTATTTTTGGCGAGGTAGTGCATGCTATGGTAGATAATCAGGCATTTACAGATCGGTTATTGTCTGAGACTGAATCAGGTAAAACACTACACCATTTAGGCGGCAAGCAATTCGTTCATCCGGGAGATACCATTATATAGCATTTTAAAACCCTTGCTATATCAAACCTTCGCGAAGCGATACAGCCAAATCTATTCGCATCGCTTACCCTTATAAATGTGCCTTTGTTATTGGCACATAATACCAAGTTTGTGGCAATTGACGATTAAATTCTTTAGTTTTGTTCTTTCTTAAAAGACTCTTTATGAACGAACAATTTAACTTCACAGATCATTCGCACCGCCGATATAATGCATTAACCGGAGACTGGATTTTGGTTTCTCCGCATCGTTCCAAGCGCCCATGGCAGGGTCAGGTAGAAAAAGCACCTCAGGACGAACGCCCTGCATATGATCCGCAATGCTACCTATGCCCTGGTAATGATCGCGCTGGTGGATTTCGTAATCCTGATTACAAAGAAACATTTGTATTTGTTAACGATTTCAGTTCATTACTGACTGATGCCCCTGCTGGTGAGTATAAAGACGGCGAATTATTTCTGGCTAAAAGTGAACGCGGTATCTGTAAGGTAATTTGTTTTTCTCCCAAGCATAATTTAACCATTCCGGAAATGGAAGTTTCGGATATCCGCAAGGTTGTTGATTTGTGGGTAAGCGAATTTAAAGAAATCGGCGCAAACGATTTTATTAACTATGTACAGATATTCGAGAATAAAGGAGCAATCATGGGTTGCAGCAATCCGCATCCGCATGGTCAGATATGGTCGCAAAGCGAAGTACCAGTAGAACCCGCAAAGGAAAGCATTAAGCAAGGGGATTATTACCAAAAACATGGTCGCACATTGCTTAGCGACTACCTCACCCGCGAACTTGAGCTGAAAGAGCGACTTATAGCAGAAAATAACAGTTTTGTAGCGTTGGTGCCGTTTTGGGCAACATGGCCATTCGAAGCGATGATTATTTCACGTCGACCTGTTCAGAACATTGCACAGCTTACAGATAATGAGAAGACCGACTTTGCCGATATATACATGCGGCTTACGGTAAAGTACGACAATCTGTTTGAGGTCTCTTTCCCTTATTCAGCTGGCATTCATCAGGCTCCAACTGATGGCAAAGACCATCCGGAGTGGCATGTACACATGCACTTTTATCCACCGCTTCTGCGCTCGGCTACCGTAAAGAAATTTATGGTAGGCTACGAAATGCTGGGTAATCCACAACGCGATATCACCGCAGAACAAGCCGCGCAAAGATTGAGGGAATTGCCTGAGGTACATTATAAAAAGAAATAAAGTTTGGAGTGCCTAGAGTACTTCGAGTGCCTAGAGTTAGTGTGTAAACACCACTTTCATTTTCAAATCTTCAAATCATCTCATTTTCAAATTTCCTCACTAAGTACTCTAAACTTTAGGCACTCGAAGTATTCTAGGCACTTAAAACAGCTTCCCTTGCATACTCTCGTGCTCCAGCAGCCACTGTTTGCGCCACAGACCGCCGGCATAGCCCGTTAATTCTCCCGAAGCGCCTATAACGCGATGACAGGGAACAATAATTGCGATTGGATTCTTCCCATTGGCAAGGCCTACAGCCCTTGTATGAAGATGAGAACCTACCTTTTCAGCAAGTTTGAGATAAGATATGGTTTCTCCGTAAGGTATCTTCGTCAATTCGTTCCATACTTTAAGCTGGAATTCTGTACCCTCGGGCTTTAGCTCCAGGTTGAAGGTGCGACGGTTGTTTGTAAAATATTCTTCGAGCTGCGAAATCGTTTTTTCAAGTACTTCCGATTGCTTGTTTTCGAAAGGTTTTTCTGTAATGTCCGGAATGAAGTTGATGGAAATAACGGCCGTTGTGTTTACTTTAATCTCCAAAGTACCCAGTGGGCTTTGGTAGTAACCTGTAGTTACCTCCATAATCAAAATAGTTTAAGTTGTGTATCTGGTTCTTTGTTGTTCTTATCAGCTGAGTCAGTATCTTCGAGCGTATAATGCTCTTCAACCAACCGTCTGTACTCGGCGAGATCGAAATTGAGCAGCTTTTGCTCTTTCTTTATCCGCTTTTCCGCGGTATCCATGTACATGCTTTCTTCAGCTTCAAATTCGGCGTTTTCTCCTGGTTGAAATACCTTAATTACGCCATATTCTCCGTCGAATCCTTCATGAATGATTACTTCGCCGTTGCGCATGCGCTTAATGGCTTCTGCAACGAGCACTCCGCCAGTTTTATAAATATACTCTAGAGGATGATTGAGCAATATATCGAACTCACTGCCACATTTGGCAAGCAAATCAAAGTAAAGTTGCTTTACTTTTTTGGATGATTCGCCGGCTCCGGTTATTTCTGCCAGGATTTCGGGCAATGGAATAATCGAGAAGAAGTCCCTGCGATTAGGACGTTGCGTAATATTTGTGCGGTCTGACAATTGCGCAATCCGGCTTGCCACACCCACAACAACGCGTTTGCCACAAACAGGGCATATGGCATGATGTTTTAATGTTTCAACCGGATTCCAGCATACGTTGCATTTACGGTGACCGTCGTAATGGTACTTTCCTTCCTGCGGATAGAAGTCGATAGTACCTATAAATGTTTTACCATCGCCATTTTTGATGGCTTCAATCACGTTCGTATAACTGAAATCGCAGTTTAGCACATTGGCGTTTCGACCCAACCGGTCTGGAGAATGGGCATCGGAGTTGGACAACAGCGTATATTTATCGAGAAAGCTGCACATCCAGTTCAGGGCGGGGTTGGTCGATAGCCCTGTTTCTAGTGCATAAATATGACCGGAAAGATCGCCAAAACATTCTTCAATCGAATTGAAGCCGCCCTTTTCGCCAAGTACTGAAAACCAAGGCGTCCAGATGTGGGCAGGTACAAAGAAAATGTCAGGAGAGCACTCCAATGCCAGCTCCAGCAAATTGCGTGAGTCTAACCCCAGTATGGGTCGGCCATCAGAAGTAATGTTGCCAATCTTCGAAAGCTGTGCCTGCATCTTTTCAACTACTTCGAAGCTAGGCGCATAGATGAGATTGTGTACTTTCCGAACTTTCCCGTTCTTCTTGTAAATATTGGAAATTTCGGCAGAGAGGATAAATCGTACCTCACTATGCTCAAGTGCACTATTTTCAAATGGCAGCTTTATGCGCAGTTCCGGACGCAGCCTGAAAAGGCCTTCTTCTGCTGGTTCCAGCTTTTCTTTCAGTTCAGCAATCCATTTATAATGAGTAAAGTCTCCTGTTGCAATTAGTCCAATTCCCTTGATGCGAGCCCAATAGTCGAGGTACTCAGGGTTCAATTGCTTACTGGTAGCCATCGAATAATGCGAGTGTATGTGGAGGTCGGCAATAAATCTCACTTTTGTGAATATTAAGATGATTCCAAATTACGATGCTTTCTTTCAATAAAACGTAAAGCGGAACGAAAATATTTGAACAATTTATGCACAGGGTTAAAAATGTCTGAATCAGGATTAAATGGATTATTATGATGTGCAGGATTTTTATTACCCAATTTCTTATTTTTATATTTAGATCCAGTTGAATAATCTTAAAAGTATAAAAACCAATAAATTCTGATTATGACATTAGATGAAATAACCTATAAAATTAATGGATGTGCTATGAAGGTACACAACGCGCTGGGCAATGGATTTCAGGAAGTGATCTATCAGCGGTGCCTTGCCATTGAATTGGAAAGAGCCGGATTATGTTTTGGCAGACAGATTGAACAAAAGATTTATTACGAAGGTATTGAGGTTGGAACGAGACGTGCCGATTTTATCGTTGAATCTCAGGTGATAGTTGAACTGAAAGCGACAGTTAACCTGGAAGATGTTCACTTGGCACAGGCAAAAAATTATGTAGTAGCTTACGATTTTCCCGTCGGATTGCTTATGAACTTCGGAGGTACAAATCTGCAGTTCAAAAAAGTCTTTAACCCCAAGTTCAATCCAGTAAATCGTCTGAATCAGGATTAATGGATATGGATTAGTAAGATTTTAAATTAATCCTAACCCAAGATTCTCGTAATGTATATTATTTTTGTTAATAATTTTGGAGGCAAAAGTTTGCTGTATACAATCCTGTACATCCTCAAATCTAAAAAATCCTGATTCCGACAGTATTTTAAAAATTTCACCCTATGGAAAACACAACCCTTAGCGAACTCGATATGGCCTTTTTCTCCGACGGCTTCCGGCTGGCAGAAGAAAATATGAGTAATGGATTTAATGAAGCGTCCATTTTACAAGTGGTAGAGAAAACGTATGCCTATGTCGACAGCTTTATTGAACAATTTCTGGAGCATTGTAAGGCCGAAGGCTCGAATGTGGATTGTAAAAAGGGATGTGGATTTTGTTGTCACCAGTCGGTATTTATGGCGCCATATGAGGCATTTTATCTATACTCCAGATACAAAGGGGAGATAACCGGGAACATGCTTCAAAAGCGCATTATAGAAAAGGATGCAGTCACTTCTCATATGAAGGTTAACGAATTTCTGACTTATACCAAGCCTTGTCCTTTTCTTGTTGATAATGTATGCAGTGTTTACGATAGCCGACCTATGGCGTGTCGGTTGTTTCTCTCGAAAAAGGTTAAAAGTTGCATAGATGAGCGCAACAATCCTTCCGATTTTGGCAAGTATGCTGAACTTTACGAGTTGCCCTTACACATAGGCCGCATGCTGAATGAGGGTGTAAGTGCATACTTCTCCGAAAATGGCTTGAAACCTTTCGAGTGGATATTGGAATCGTCGTTACGTATACTAATGACTGATAATATGGCTATGAACAAATGGTTAAACGGCGAAGATATCTTTAAACCACGCGATATTGACGATGATGAATGGAAATATCTGAAAAAATTTGACCTTGCTGAATAGCCAGTTAATCAGAGCTCCACGTCCGATTTTACAACATGGAATTGTAATTTATTGTAAATCATCAAAAAATATGTCTATCTTTGCGGCTTAAATTTTGTGCATTGATTTTGAATTCATTGATCTCAATAGGGAGCGTGGGTTATCAGGAATCCAACATCGGAGCACGCTCATAAAGGGATAAAATACATGATTACATTCGAAGAAACGGGGATCCGTCCGGAGCTTGTTAAAGCTATTACCGAACTTGGATTCGTAAATCCTATGCCTGTACAGGAAAAGGCAATACCGGTAATTTTAGAGTCTACCAGCGATATCGTGGCTTTGGCTCAAACCGGAACCGGAAAAACAGCAGCATTTGGACTTCCGCTGCTTACATTAACAGACGAAAATCTTAGGAAACCACAGGTACTAATACTTTGCCCAACACGCGAGTTGTGTCTGCAAATTGCCAACGATTTAACCAATTACGCCAAGTATATGCCAGCGCTTAAAATCGTTGCTGTGTATGGTGGCGCCAGTATCGAAAACCAGATCCGCGATCTCAAAAACGGAGCACAAATCATAGCGGCCACTCCCGGCCGTATGAACGATATTATCCGTCGTAAAAAGGTTGATTTGTCGATGATCCACTCCCTGGTACTCGACGAGGCTGATGAAATGCTCAACATGGGCTTTAAGGAAGAACTCAATAGCATTCTTGAGTTTGTACCTGAAAATCGCCGTACATTGTTGTTCTCAGCTACTATGCAACGCGAAGTAGCTGCAATAGCTTCCTATTACATGTCGAACCCGACAGAAATTACTGTAGGAACAAAGAATTCAGGTG
>DATALJ010000089.1:0-20071 GCA_036261135.1 Bacteroidales bacterium | reverse complement strand
TGTAAAAACTTTCAGGAGCGCCCAGATAGCTTGGCTTTAAGCCGCCCAGGTCAACCAAAAGCTTTTGAAGAACAACGCCAGGATCTACCATCCAGATTTTCAATGTATGATAACCGGGTTTAGCTATTAGATGTGATGATTTTGAAAATCTTGCATTGTCGAGTACTGTTCTTTCCCAGTCGCGGTTGCCATTGGCAGCGTCGAAATGTTCAGAAACGAGGGTTACAATCTGCGGTTCGTTGTCGTCAAACGCTATGGCGTATTGCAGCGAGCGGTTGGGAATAAAGTTCAGCGTGGGCGAAAATATACCTGTTACTCTAATGGTGTCTGTTGTAAACAGGTACATGTTGTATTCCATGCAAGGGGCGTTTGCGCCAGGCACTGCTTTTTCGGCATTGGCTTCGGCGTTTGCCCGCATAGCCGAGAGGGTATGTCCGTAGTCTTCAATTTTGCTCCAATATCTTGAACCTTCGCTGGTTTTATTTGAGTAATGCTCAGCTTCGATGGATACATATCCGTTTTCTTCGACGAAACCTTGTAAAGCTTCTTTGCTAATTTCCTGTGGGTTGAAAGCGTTCACTTTTATGGAAACCTCTTTATCTGTTCCTTTAATGGTAATCATTCCTGAGGATAGGCCTTTGGGAAGATTATTCCAATCAATGTTTGCCCAAATACGTTCTTCTTTTTCTATGTTCCCCCCTGTTTGTGCCAGTTTAATCCAGGGCTTATCAGCCGAAATGGTGTATTTGAAGGGGATATTTCCTTGGTTGAATACCTCGAAATAATGTGGTTTTTGCGAAAAAGCACTAAACTGAGGCAAAATAGCATCTTTGGTTTCTCCTGGCCATACAGCATCTGATTCTTCGATGGAAACAGCCATAATAGCGGAGTCGGGAACAGTTACTTGTTTAAGTTTTATCGCTCTGAGGCTGTTTACAGGAGGATCGTTCCACGAAGTATAGCCCAGATGGGTTTGATCCTGAAAGTGCATCCATTTACCGCCTGCAAAATCGCGGTTAAAGTAACCCATCATGCTGGTATCGGCTGTAAACAATGCTACTGTTTCATCGTTTTTGTCGTTTGTGGCTGCGCGCTTCTGTTTGGCGTACAACATATTTTTCCCTGCCGCTAAATAAAGCTCATTTACAATGCTGCTTGATTTGGTGGGGAATAGCACCATTTGGTAAAATGCATCGCGTTTTGCCGCAGGCAGCTTTTTGTATATCTCTTCGGCCTTTGCGGTTATGGCTTTAAAGTCTTCCACTACGGTTTCAGCCTCTCTGTAATTTATAAGGCTGTAAGTTGTTGGGCTCAGCGATTCTGTTTTGCGGCGACCGTTGTATTTGGTGTATTTCGAGATGATATCAGCAATTTCAGTCGCATATTCAGGTCCAAATTGACGTTTCGCCCACTCGCGGGTAAATTCCATGAGGTTTTCGCCGGTCCATTTCTTTGTATCCCAGGCCAATTCAAGGAAATATTCCATAGGGAAAGGGTACGCCTTAAAATGGCCTACATTAACAATCCACACCTTATCGGCTTCGTATTGCTTAGCCAGCGACATCTGGTCCCAGATTTTAGGGATAGGATTGGTGTTCGTCCATTGGTAGCTGCGTGGGCCGCCATGATAATCGAAATGATAATAAATACCCGCTCCGCCCGGGCGTTTGCGCTCTTCTTCGGAAGGGAGTCGGCGTACATTGCCCCAGTTGTCTTCGGCCCACAGGAGAATCACATCGTCGGGCACTCGCATCCCTGCTTTGTAATAGTCCAGTACTTCTTTATACAGGCACCATACCTGCGGAACTTTGGTGGGATCAGGATTAATTTCTTCAGCAAATATTTTGCGCTGTCTGTCTACTATCTTCTCGAGCAGCGACATGTTGGCTTCCGGCCCGCCTGGGGCCATTTCGGTATCGTTTGCTCCACGTAAACCAATGGTAACGAGGTTATCATAATTTTTGTTGCGGCGAATACCCTCTCTCCAAAAGTTTTCGAGTGTGTCGGGATGCTTGGCATAGTTCCAGGTTCCCAATCTTTTGATATATCTGCGATCCCATTCTTTTTGTGCACGTTGCATGGGTTCCTGGTGCGAGGTTCCCATAATAATCCCATATTCGTCGGCAAGGATCGGGTTAAGTGGGTCGTCCTCATTGAAAGCGTTGTTCCACATGGCTGGCCACAAGTAATTACCTCGTAAACGAAGGATTACTTCAAATATTCTTTTGTAAAACTCGCTGTTGTAGTTAGCTATTCCTTCATGAATGGGAGGGTTGACGCTTGTTTTAACTGTTCCATATTTCTCAGTAACCCAACGGGAGAGGTTTGGATGCTCGTCGTTAAGAAAAATGCCGCGGTATTTTACGCTTGGGCTTTGGATATTCTTGACAGGTTTAACATAAACAGCATCTTTATGATCTACTGGAACATCGTTCCACCAATACCAGGGCGATACGCCAATTTGTTGCGATAGCTCGTAAATGCCAAAGATTGTACCTCGCTTATCACTGCCTGTTATTACAAGAGCCCGGCTCACCCCTGGCAAAGGGTTTTCAACAGTTTGAATCAGGTAGGCTTCCCACTTTCCGCTGATAGCAAGGGTATCGATCTTTTTAGCCTTTGCCAATTGGTTGATAAGAGAACTTTTACCCAACGTACCGATAATAATGGCTTCTTTAGCGGCAATTTTCTGTGTATATTTTATTTCGGGCTTTACCGACGTTACCTTGGATATATCGGTTTGTAAATCGCCAATAGCACGTAGTACTCCTTTGAAATCGGTTGAACTTGCATAGATAGGAGCTGACTTCTTATTTGCCGAAAGGGTGAAATAGCCTTTTTGGTAACCAGAAGTTACGTAATCGGATGATTGGCCCTCAATGTTGATAAATGTAAATAGCGATAGAAGCACAAATACTGCCATAAGACTTCGTGAGCGCACATAATCAGAATCAGTAATAAATGGAAATTTTTTATTTTGCATGCTGTTAGAAATTTAAGTTTGCCTTTTGTGAGTGAAGAATTAGGTTACTCAGGTATAGAAGGCAACGAGTTGCCCCCAAATTTAAAGAAAACAAATTGGTTTTCGCCGAATGACGTGTGAAAAGAATCGAATTGTATTCCATTTTACCCGAATGTAACTAATTATCAGGGGTTGGTTGTTTCATTGAATGGGGCGTTTATATTATAAAATAGCTTAACCTATTTGGTATTTTTTACGTAAATTTTTGTAAATTAATGATATTGAAAAAAGCAAATAAACCTATGCAACAGGCTTTTTTTCAATGTAATGCAAGTCATTGAGCTTAGGATGTTATCAAATGGGCGCAAAAATGGATTATTTTGATATAGAAGGAACAAACGTTGGGATAATATTGATATTGGTAATCATCATTCTTGCTATTGGTTCGGTATATCTTGTATTTATTGCTGCACGTGCCAGAAGAAAGTACTCGGAGGTAAAACTTGATGCCGAAATAGAAAAAATGGCCTTGGTTAATCATTTTGAGCATCTGGTAAAATATGCCAATGATATAATAATCCTATCCAATTCCGACATGCGTATTATCGAGGCTAATGAAAGGGCATACCAGGTTTATGGATATACCCGGGAGGAAATGCTTTTTATGAATATGATTACCTTAGTGGCCTCGCCCGAAAATGACCGGTATTCATTCTGGCTTGAAGAGCTTGAAAATAAAGGCTCATATTTACGCGAAACTTTTCATAAACGCAAGGATGGGTCTATTTTCCCAGTTGAGGTTAGTATAAAGTCATTTACTGTTGAAAATAAGAATTATTGTCAGGCTATAATCCGCGATATTACAGAGCGTTACAAGTCGAACGAAGCGCTTCGCAAACTTTCGTATGCTGTTGAGCAAAGTCCGGTTTCAATCATCATAACCAACACCCATGGCGAAATAGAGTATGTTAATCCCAAATTTATTTCGAATTACGGTTATTCCTTGCAGGAGATTAAGGGTAAGGATTTCCGGTTTTTGGTCGACAATGCGGATTCAAACGCTGTTTATTCCCGGCTTGCCGAAAATGTATCGTCAGGAAATCCTTGGAAAGGCGAGCTTCAGAATATAAGAAAGAATGGAGAGTCATTCTGGGTATCTTCTACTATTTCGCCTATTTTAAATAATGAATATCATATAACCCATTATGTAGCTATTAACGAGGATATTTCGGAAAGAAAAACCGGCGAGCAGAAGCTGCTTGAAAGTGAACAGCGCTACCGATCGATATTTAACGACAATCATTCGGTAATGATCGTTATTGATCCCAAAACTTGCGACATAGTAGATGCAAACATGGCTGCGCTTAAGTTCTACGGGTATTCGCTGGAGCAATTTGTTAAGTTGAAATTGTACCATATCAATACCTTATCTAAGGAAATGGTTGAAGAAGAAATGAGAATGGCGCTGGCCAATCAGAAAAGCTATTTCCAATTTAAGCACAGGCTGGCGAATGGTAAAATCCGCGATGTTGAAACATATAGTGGACGGGTAGTACTGAACAACCAGGTACGTATATACTCCATAATCCATGATATTACCTTACAGAAGAAGATGGAACTGGAGCTGGCCCGTAATCAGGAACGCTTAATAAGGGCCGAACAGGTGGCACAGTTTGGTAATTGGGAGTGTTACTTCAATGAACAACTTGTATTTCTGTCTATTGGCGCACGGATGATTTATGGATTCGCCGAGGAACAAGCGGTATATTCACAGGATCAATTGTTTGAACTTGCTTTGCCTGAATACCAGGACTATCTGTACAAAGCCCTCGATAATCTAATTCAAAATAACGTACCTTTTGACGTTGAGTATAAAATTCTCAGACCACATGACGGTAAAATTCTCGATATCTACTCCAAAGCAGAATACAATAGAGATAGCAATACCGTATTTGCTATAATACAGAATATTACTAAGCTTAAGAATACCGAAAACGAGCTGTTGCATGCAAAACAACGAGCTGAGGAAAGTGATAAGCTGAAATCGGCATTTCTGGCCAATATGAGCCATGAGATACGTACCCCCATGAACGGAATTCTTGGATTTGTAGAAATGCTTTCGCGCGAAAATATTTCCACGGATAAGCGGAAGCACTATGCCGATATTATCATTCAAAGTACACAGCAATTATTGTCTATCGTTAACGATATTCTCGATTTGTCGAAAATAGAAACCGGCCAGATTCAGATATCGAACGAAATAGTTAGTTTGAATCATTTGTTTGATGAGGTTTACATGATGTTCAGGCCCAAGGCTGCCGAAAAGGGAATTGAACTGAAGAATCTTCTGGATCATTCAGGAGTGCTTATGGTACGCACCGATAGGATGCGTTTAACACAGGTAATGACCAATCTGGTGAGTAATGCACTAAAGTTTACCAAAGAAGGACATATTCATTTTGGGACAGAACTAGTGGACGATCAACTGCAGTTCTCCGTTGAAGATACGGGCATTGGTATTTCGTACGAAAACCAGCACCGCTTATTTGGAAGGTTTCAACAGGCAAATGACGATATTTCGCGCTATTATGGTGGTACAGGGCTTGGTTTGGCAATATCCAAGAGCCTCGTAGAATTGTTGGGCGGAAGTATATGGTTTACGTCTGAACCTCAAAAAGGCACCACTTTCTTTTTTACCATCCCTTATTCAGCTGTTTCAATTAAGAATTTGGAAGCAAGGACAGGAGTTCAGGATCGTAGACAGTCGTTGAAATTCGATAATGCAACTATTTTAGTAGCAGAAGACGAGGAGATAAACTTTCAGTTTGTAAAGGAAAGCTTTGATGGGTTTCCCGTAAAAATCATCAGAGCGATAAACGGACTGGAAGCTGTAGATATTTGCAGGAGTACACCAGATATTGATATTATACTGATGGATATTAAAATGCCATTGATGAATGGCTATGAAGCACTAAATATCATTAAAACTTTCCGCCCTGAACTGCCTGTGGTTGCACTTACCGCGTACGCAATGGTTGAAGACCGTGACAGAGCACTCGAACAGGGATGTGTGGCCTATCTGTCAAAACCCGTAAAACAAAAGGATTTGCTCGAAATTATTAATCAGCACGTAAGAAGATAGATCAAATCTTTACCATGCCGTTCTTTATGGCATATATCAATAGTTTAAGGGAGTTGGAGGTATTTGTTTTCAGCAAGAGGTTTGCGCGATGTTTTTCCACCGTTCTGTAGCTTATGTGCAGGGTGTTGGCCGTTTCTTCGGTAGAAAGCCCTTTAGCAATACAGTTTAAAACTTCAATCTCGCGGTCGGTAAGATCTACGGGCGATTGGTAAATTTTATTTCGCAAAAGGTTTTGCAGGAGCGTTTGAGAAAAGAATGTTCTACCTGCATTAATGGCATCGATTGCTACCGTGAGCTCCTGTATACTGGTATCTTTGATTATAAAGCCTTTTACCCCATGGTCAACCAGTGCATTGTAGTATTCAAGATCGTCGTAAAGCGAAAAGATTAAAATTTTCAGGTCGGGAACTTTGCTGAGCGCCATTTTTGTGGCTTCAATGCCATCCATTTGTGGCATGTTGATATCCATTAATACTACATCGGGCACGGAATGCTTGAGAATTTCGAGTAAGTCGAAGCCATTGCCTCCCTCTGCAATAATTTCGTATTTATTGAAGCGTGAAAGTACTGCACCAATGCCAGCTCTGAAAACTTCCTGATCGTCAATTATTGCTAGTTTTATCATTGGGTTTTATTTTGATAGGGATTTCAAGGTAGAATTTTAATCCATTGCCGGGAGCGGTAACGAATTCGGCGGTTGCGTCAATCGATTTCGCCCGGTTCAGAATACTGTTCAATCCGAGTCCTTTTTTATTGTCTTGCGGTGGTTTCTGATATACAAAGCCACATCCATTGTCGGCATAATACAGCAAAAGAAAATCGGACTTTAAGCTGATGTCAATTTCGATGAGTGTGGCATTTGCATGTTTAATAGTATTGTTTATCAACTCTTTAATGATACGGTAAATAATAATTTCGATATGATGCGGGAAACGCATGTCGTAAATATCGTTGTAGAAATTTACACCAATCAGAGGTATCGTTTTTTCGATAAGCGTGTTGAGCGAAGCAATTAAACCGAATTTTGCAAGAATAGCCGGGCTTAGCGAATTGGATATTTCGCGAATAGAAGCTATTGTGCTGGTTACAAGGTCGAATGAGTTGGCAAGGAAGGTGCGTTGGGTTTGCGGATCCAGGTTTATGTTCTTAAGGGCATCAATATAGAGCTTGAGGCTCGAGAGGAGTGGGCCAACCTCGTCGTGCAGGTCGTTGGCGAGCTTTTGCCGCTCTTTTTCTTCTCCTTCGAGCATGGCCTGGTATATTTTCTTTTGCAGGTTCTTCTTATCCGTGATGTTTTGTCCGACAATCAGCACAGCGTTATTCTTTTCGTAAGAAATGAGCCGGGCATTGATGTTGAATGTCGATTTTAGGCCGTTGAAGCCAATAATATCGGTTTCAATATCCCTGAAGTAGCCGTGATCCAATATATGATCCATTACCAATTGAGCTTTTTCCTTGTTTTTGGGAGGAAGCAGATCAAAGGCGTTAATATTGGCAAGGTCCTGGTCAGCATACCCTATTGTTTTGAAGAATGCGCTGTTGGCTTTAAGTATAGTCCAATGCCGGCTAAGGATTACAATGGGCTCTACGCTGCTTTCGAATACGGTTTTGTATTTTTCTTCGCTTTCAATAATCTGGCGTGTTTTATCCTGAACCAGTAGTTCGAGATGGTTTTTGTATTCTACCAGTTCGGTTTGTGCCCGCTGCCTTTCAGCATTTTCTTCGTTCAGGCGGTCGTTGGTAACCTGCAATTGTTCGTTGAGCAGGGTAAGTCCTTTATTGGCATTGTCCAGTTCTTCGGTTCGGTCTTTTATAATATTTTCGAGGTTGAGCTGATAGTTCCGTAGCTGTTCTTCAACCTTTTTGCGTTCTTCAATTTCTTTTTGCAGCGTAATGTTTGTTGATTCAAGGGCTTTGTTGAAGGTAATCAGGTCGTCGATAAGTTCTTTGTTGGCTTCCTTAAGCGTAAAAGTCTCGAGAGCATTGGTTATGGTATGCCGCATGTCCGATTTTTCCCAGGGTTTCACCATAAACCGGAAAACACCTGCTTTATTGATGGCGTCGAGCATCACCTCCAGGTCGGTGTATGCGGTTATTAAAATGAAAATGATGTTGGGATGCTCTTTTTTTATGATATCGATAAGCTCAATGCCAGTAATGTCGGGCATTCTTTGGTCGGTAATGACCAGTTGGATGGATTCGCGCCCAATGATTTCGAGGGCTTCCGCGCCGTTTGTGGCAGTAAAGATGTCGAATGTACGGTAAAACGTATAGTAAAAGCCGTCCAGATTTTCTCTGGAGTCGTCTACATACAGAATTTTTCCGTTACCATTTTTCGATTTCATCTCATTAATTTATTGGCAGTTCGATGAAGAATGTGGTTCCCTTTTCTTTGCTGCTTTCGAAATACAATTGGCCCAGATGTTCTTTAATGATATTGTAAGACATGGATAGGCCCAGGCCGGTTCCTTTGCCAACTTCTTTTGTAGTAAAGAATGGTTCAAAGATCCTCTTTTGTACGTTTTCGGGAATTCCTTCTCCGTCGTCGGAAATACTTATAGTTACTTTGTTTTTTTCGGTGTCGGCGTGAGTGTGGATTGTAATGGTGCCTTGGTTCTTTATTGCGTCAATGGCATTGTAAATGATATTCATGAATACCTGGTTTATTGGACTGTTGAGGCAATTCACCATGGGTATAACCTCGTATTTACGGATAACCTGTATTCTGTCTTTTATCAGATGATTAACCATTACAAGCGTTGCATCGATTCCTGCATGAATATCCATTAATTCCCGGTTGCCCGTACCGGGGAATGAGAATATTTTCAAACTTTTTACAATACTGGATGTGCGATCAACTCCCAGCTGTATGTTTTCGATAAGCCTGCGGGCACCATCCAGCAAGTCAGTTAAGGATTCTTTATTCTCTTCATCTTTACCGAGGTGCTTTTTAATTTCGGAACAGTTCGAAATGTATTCGTTTAGCGAATGAATAACATTTTGTAACCCGTATACACCGCTGCTGATAAAGTTTATAGGATTGTTAATTTCGTGCGCAATACCGGCAGTAAGCACTCCCAGCGAGGCCATTTTTTCGGACTGCACGAGTTGAGCCTGCGTGTTTCTTAATTCATCAATTATTGAGGCCAGTTCTTCTTTTTGATGGGTAAGTTCTTCGTTCGATTTCGAAAGACTTTCATTGCTTTCGGTAAGCTCCTGGTTGAGTTCACGAACCTCGTTGGTGCGCGCATTTACCAAGTCTTCCAGATAGTTTTGGTATTGCTCGAGTTTTTGCTGTATTTGTTTTTGCTCGGTAATATCTACGGTAATGGTCATTATCATGGGTTGCTGGTAAAATGAAATAACAACACCTGAAAAAATACAGTTTACAATAGAGCCATCATTGAGTTTGAGTGATATTTCGGTACTCGGAGATATACCATTCGTTTTTAACTGGCTTCGTAGTTGTTCATATAAGTCTGGTGCTAAATTAAAGCCTAAATCCCTGGCGTGTTTGCCAATAATTTCGGATTTTGGTTTGCGAAGAAGTTTTTCAAAGCTTTGGTTTACATCTAAATAGGTGAGGTTGGCGTCAAAGGAAGAAAGCGAAATGGCTGCAGGGTTTAATTCAAAGAGTTTCTTGAACTTGTCTTCGCTATCGAGCAGATTTTGCTCAAATTTCTTTTGATCCGTAATATCGCGAACGATGGCATGGCAAAAGTTCTCGCTATTAAACGAAAAATGATTAAGGGAGATGCTTGCAGTAAATGGGTTTCCTTTGCCGTTGATATGTTGCCAGTCGCAAAAAATAGGATTGGTGGCGTCTTTAACTTTGTCCAGTATTTCCATACTCTTTGCATGCGATGTGCTTCCGTCGTTCTGGAACTCGGGGCTGAGGTCAGCTATTCTTTTTCCTAATATTTCGTGTTTGGGCAATTCAAAAGTTGTTTCGGCAGCAAGGTTACAATCTATAATCTTATCTCCCTTTAGAATAAGGAAGGCATCCGAAGCACTTTCGAATAAAGTTCTGAAGCGGTTTTCGCTTTCCTGAAGTTTCCAGAGTGCCGAAATGAGTTCATTGTTACGTATCGACAATTCCTGGTTAACGCTAACAAGCTCGTCGTTAGCGGTTTTCAGTTCTTCTTCGGAAGCGGCGATTTCTTCAAATGCGTTTTCTTTTGTTTGTATTTCATAGGATAGCTGTTCGTTTAATGCATTAAGACGGTTGGCTGTATACGACAGTACATGGTAGAACCGGCGGGAAAGAACAATAATAACGGTAACAAAAAGGATGAACGTGAATATATAATTGAGCCAGTTGGTATTGTCGTAAGCCCTGTAGTTGGGGTCCAATCCTGCGAAAGTAAGGATACCAGCCAGTTTTAAAACGAATGCGGTGAGAATAGAGCCTACCTGTATACTAATTACCCATATGGTCTTTCTTGTATCGAAGAACAGCATTGTAAAAAGAGCGCCTATAACGTAGTAAGGCATAAACATGCTTATAACCGAATAGGTGAATAATCCTATTGTGCCGATTAAATAGGAAAATAAGATAATCGCACCTATTTTAATATTGACAGAAAGTTTTCTTCTATAAAAAAAGATGATCAGAACACAAAGGTAACTCGTGCTGTCAATGATATTATCGGAATGTAGGCCAATATTCCTGATATCGTTAAGCGATGCTGCCAACGCAATGAAACCAACCAATGCAATTGAACCGATCAAAAGATTAGCATAACGATCTTTAATTTCAATAAATTCCTTAGGTTCTTCTATGCGCATAGTTGTAAAGTAATTGCCAGATAATATAAATTAAATCCGAAGATTATTTGAGTTGTACGTAAAAATGATGTTTAAGATACCAAAATCGAGGAAGGGAATGGATAAAACTTCCAGACAATTGAAGGAGAGTATTTTACCATAAATTGGTTGAAACTCTAGTTTATGGAAGGTTGAGAAAACCGGAAAATTGTTTGGCTAACGGGGACTTACCTAGTTTTTCAACGCTTTTACAAGATTATCGATATTGATATTGTCTTTGAAGAAATAATGAGAAGCGCCCGCATCAATCATTTTCTTCACCCAGTTTATTTCGTTATGGAACGAAACAGCAAATATTTTCAGGTAACGGTTCTGTTCGCGAAGGTATTTGGTAGCCAATTCTCCGTCCATTACAGGCATTTCAGCGTCCATAAATACGATATGGATATTGTTGTTTTCAACCAGTTCGATACAATCGCGGCCATTATTGGTTTCCAGGATATCACCCAATTCCACATCGGGCAAATTCCTTAACAACAGCTTAAAGCTTGTACGGAACTGCTCGTTATCGTCGGCAATAATTACATTCATTTTCATATTCACTCTACAACCAGAAAATTATAGTGCAAAGATGAAAATACCGGGCTTCATTTTTTTGGTAGGAAATACCCAAAATGGTGGGGTAAAACTTCTAAAATTCAGTAGAGGGAAAACGTACGTGTTTTCACCTATACTGGGTGCTTGTATGTATATAAAAGGGTTTCACGCAAAGTACTTTCGTTCTTTGCGTGAAACCGAAGGCGCTTAAGTTGATTACTCACTTGCCTCTACTGCCTAATTGCATAGCTACTACTATTCACTAACTGTTGCTTCTTCTGCGTTTGTTTCCCTGATAGCTCCTAGTTCTTCATTTGTAAAAACCTTGTCCACATCAAGTAACATAATAAAATCGTTGTTGAGTTTAAATATTCCCTGAAGGAATTGGGCGTTGAAGTCCTGGCTCATAACCGGAACGGGTTTTATGTCGTTTTCTTCAATAGAAATAACATCTTTAACCTTATCTACAATGGCTCCAATGCGGAACACATCGTTATCCTGCGAAAGATCAAGAACGATAATTACAAAAGCCTCTTTTTCACTCCGATCCGGAAGGTCGAACTTTGTTCTTGATTCGAAAACGGGAACTACATCGCCTCTGAAGTTTATAATTCCCTTTATTTCTGCGGGTGCATTGGGAACATGCGTTATTCGTTGTTTTTGTAATACTTCCAACACTTTTTTCACGTTTACGGCAAACAATTCTTCGCAAACAATGAATGATAAATAAGTTTGTGCCATGCGTTTTAAAGTTTAATATTAACCTTGGTTAATTCTTACATATTAGAATGATTCGAAATTGATGTCTCCATTATCGCGTGGAAGGATAATGTTTACCGATTTCTTGTCATACATCTTTTGCTTTTCTGGCATTTTAGTTCCTACCTTAGATACTAGTTTTTCAGCTACAGCCCTTTGTTTATTAATTACTGACGATTGGTGCTGATGCGTTTTAAAGAATGCGATTGTTTCCTGCAAAAGCTCAGCCTGGCTTGCAAGCTCTTCGGCGCTCGATGACATCTCTTCGGCAGAAGCCGCATTTTTCTGTGTTACCGTATTGAGCTGCATTACGGCGTTGTTAATTTGATTTACTCCCGAGTTCTGCTCCATGCTGGCTGCAGCAATTTCCTGTACCAAAACAGCTGTTTTTTGTATGTCGGGGACTATTTTTTGCAGGATGGTACCCGATTCATCGGCTATTTTAACGCTCGATTTTGAAAGCTCGTCAATTTCTTTTGCAGCAGCCTGGCTGTTTTCAGCAAGTTTTCTTACTTCAGCAGCCACTACTGCAAATCCTTTACCCTGTTCTCCTGCACGAGCGGCTTCTATAGCGGCATTTATTGCCAACAAGTCTGTTTTTTCGGCTATTTCGCCAATGATCGAGATTTTGTCGGCAATCTTTTTCATGGCTTCAACCGTTGTTATCACTGCGCTGCTCCCGTTCTGAATATCCTGCGATGCTTGTATGGCAATTCTTTCGGTCTGTTTTGCGCTGTCGGTATTTTGACTGATGTTGGAAGCCATTTCTTCCATACTTGAAGAAACTTCTTCGGTAGAAGATGCCTGTTCGCTCGAGCCTTGCGAAATTTCTACTGCTACCATTTGTAACTGCTGGCTTGCAAGTACAATGTTTTCAATTGCACTCTTAAATTGGTCGATTAACGAAGAGTTCGACTTAATCATGTCTTCATAGGCAATCATTAGCTCGTCGTTTTCCGATCGTTTTTCAACAGTAACAGTAAGATCGCCTCCCGCAATAAGCTTGGTTTTCTCAACTATCTGAGAAGTTGAGGTAATGAGAAGGTTCAGGTTGTTTTTAATATTGTTGAAGTCGCCATAATACTCGTTTGTAATGGTGGCAGGCATATCACCTTTTGATATCCGCTCTATGTAGTTAGCCGCAACATTTAACGGAGAAACTACTGCATCGAGGGTATCGTTTATTCCTTTAATTATTCTTGCATAATCGCCATTATGGTTCTTTTCATTGGCCCTAACCGATAATTTTCCATCCTTTGCAGCTGTAGTTAAATTGTCCGATTCGGTAATCAGCGCTCTTATGGCATCAATACACAAATTAAGGTTTTTGTTTATCTCATTGAAATCGCTGCTATAGTTGTCGGTTATTTTTTCGGGGATATTGCCCATGGCTATGTTTTGTGTGCTTTGCGACAATGCCCGTAAAGGTTTGGATAAATGGTTCTTTAAAAACCAGCGGATAACGAAAAATAACAATATACAAATGGCAAGGGTTATAAGCGCTATGTTGATAATCGTATTGGCAGCAAACTGGTTGATCATTTGTATGTTTATTCCGCAGAATAAAATCCCTATAGCCTGACCGCTGCTGTTTATCAGCGGGAGATAAGCAGTTTTGTAGAGTTCGCCCTTGATTTTATTTTCGCCGAAGTATATTTCTTTGTTTTTCAATACGGTATTCTCAATTAGGTCGTTGGCCAGATTGGTGCCAACAATCCTGCTACCATTGGCATCGTGTATGGTAGTCATTTTCCTTATATTGCCCTGGAAAAGCGTAAATTCTGCTGAGAGAAGCGTTTTCATCTTATCTACAAACTGCTCGCTATCCAGGCGTTTTCCAATGGTAATGTTGCCGATCATTTTATTGTTTTTTTGGATGGGAGTTGATGCCCATACCGCTATTACCGAACCTTCGCATAAATCAATTCCCGATGAGGGCTTGCCCGGAAGTGGATTAGCTGCCATGGTGCGGTCTGCTGCTTCACTAATAAATGAGTCGGCTTTAAATGAACGATACAGAATTTCTCCATTTTCGCCGGTTATTAAAAGATAATCGTAACCGAAAGATTTTTGGATAAACATTGATAAATCGCTAAGTTCTGCTTTGTTTTCGATGGCATTCGCAACAAAGTTGGCTTTTTCGAGCCATAAACTGTTTTTAACAAGGTTGTTTTTGGCTTCTTGTATGTTTTGTGCTATAATTTCCGATTTGTGGTTGATATCGTTTTGGAAAAAGGCATCGAGCTTGTTTTTGATATTTAAATACGAGATAGCAGTAATTGCAAGAAACAATACAATCATGGTGGAGCCAATAATGGCATTTACTTTGAATCCGATACTTTTAGTGTTGCGGTTTGTTTTCATTTGTTAGAAGTTCAAATCAAGGGTTAGAGGAAGAGATTATCTAAAAAGGTCAACAGAGATCGTAGTCAGGAGACGATGATCATCGGTACTGCTTGAAATTTGGGCAGTACGCTGGGCGTAGTCTCTTGACTACGCCACTACGAAGCACTTTTTACACAACCTCTTCCATGTTTATTATTTTCTTTGGTTTTTAGCATCGTCGAGCTTGTAAGCCTGTTGTGTTAGTCCCATCAGAACGATTCGAAATTGAAATCGCCATTGTCGCCTTCGTGGGTAACATTTAAAATTTTCTTATCGAGCCTTTTTGGCTTTTCAGGCATTTTAGTACTTACCTTAGTTACAAATTTTTCGGCAGCAGACCGTTGTTTGTTGGCCATGGAAGTCTGACTCTGGTGTGTTTTAAAGAATGCTATTGTTTCCTGCAATTGTTCGGCCTGGCTGGCAAGCTCTTCAGCACTCGACGACATTTCTTCGGCAGCTGCGGCATTCTTCTGTGTAACCGCATTGAGTTGCATTACGGCATTGTTAACCTGGTTTGCTCCTGAGTTTTGTTCCATGCTGGCCGCAGCAATTTCCTGTACCAAAACGGCTGTTTTTTGTATATCGGGAACAATCTTTTGCAGCAGGTTACCCGATTCATCGGCAATGCGAACGCTCGATTTCGAAAGCTCGTTAATTTCTTTGGCTGCAGCTTGGCTGTTTTCGGCAAGTTTTCTTACTTCGGCGGCTACAACGGCAAAGCCTTTACCTTGTTCTCCGGCGCGAGCTGCTTCTATGGCTGCATTGATTGCCAATAGGTCGGTTTTTTCTGCTATCTCGCCAATGATCGAAATCTTATCGGCAATTTTCTTCATGGCTTCAACGGTAGTGATTACAGCATTACTGCCATCCTGAATATCCTGCGACGCCTGTATGGCAATACTTTCAGTCTGTTTGGCATTATCCGTATTCTGATTGATGTTGGAAACCATTTGTTCCATGCTCGACGATACTTCTTCGGTAGAAGAGGCTTGTTCTGATGAGCCCTCGGAAATTTGCACTGCAACCATTTGTAACTGCTGGCTTGCAAGTACAATATTTTCAATAGCAGCTTTAAATTCGCCTATTACGTTTGCATTCGATCTTACCATTTCATCAAGTGCTTCCATCAATTCGTCATTGTCCGACCGCTTCTGAAGGGTAATTGTAAGGTCGCCCTTGGCTACTGCTTTGGCTTTTTCGGTAATAGCACGCATGGATTCAACCAATGAATTTACGGCTTTGTATATCTGATCGAAGATTTCTTTTACCTGTTGTGTATCTTCGTCAGCATTGTCGGTAGCAAGAGAAATGTCCATATCGCCTTTTGCAAAATTATCAAGCCCTATAGTGAGTTTATCGGATTGTATCAACTGGAAGTCGTTTACTTTCTGAACTTTTTTGAAAGCGTTTTTAATTTCGGTTTGATCGGTTACTACTTCAAATGCGCCGATAATTTTTCCTTCGGTATTCTTAACCGGCGTGCCGTAGTACGAAATGTCGAGTTTAGCATTTCCAATATTTGAAATGGTTTCGCTCTTTGCTTTGGCTCCACTCTTCATGGCCTTTTGGCAAGCGCAATTTTCAGTATGGCAATCGTGTGTTTTGAAGAAGTCGAAACATTTGGTATTTACCAGTTGTTCCTGACGGCGGCCTCCTAATTCGGCTCCATATTTATTCATGTACCGGATGTTGAATTCCGTATCGATTACCATGGCCGGGGCCGGCATTTGGTCGATAAATCCTACAATAGAGTCGAGCGTTCTGTTAAATCCAGCTGGTATAGCGCGGAATTCGACGTTGATTTTATCCAAATCGGCTCTTGCATGCAGGTTTCCTTCAATAGCAGCGTTGACAAGTTTGGTTGTTTCTTCATTTAATGTTTTGATAATCTTGCGAATGTTGAATGCAATGAGTAAACCTAATCCAACAGCAACAATTACACCCAGAATAATTAGTGTTATCATAAGACGGGATGATGCCTTGGCCAGGTCAGTATTCGATTTGGCTACTATCTTGCCTTGCTCAATTTTGCGATCGAGCAAACTGTAGATGGCCTTTTCTGTTTTATTGTAGGAGATCAGGAAATTTCCCTTTCGGAAAGCAATTGCTTCATCATCTTTATTTTCTCTTGCAAGCGTCATATAAAACTCAACATCTTTGATGAATTGTTCGTAACTGGCTGTAAATTCATTGAATAACTTACGTCCTTCGTCGGTTTCAATTGTTTTTTCGTACTTTACTTCAGCATCACTGATGGCTTTGATTGTTTCCCTGGTTTTGTTCTCGTATTTAGCAATCTCGGCAGGGTCGTCAGTTTCGAGCATGTCGCGGTAGTATGCCCTCATTTCCTGGAATTTGGCATTGATTTGCCCTATTTCCATAACTCCTACAGTGATTCGGTTATAAAGGTTTTCGTCATTCTTGTTCAGTTGGCTGATTTCCATACTGCCGTATATCCCTATTATTGCAGCAATAGCAGCAATGGCCAGAAAGCCGGATATAAGCTTTGATTGAATTGAGAATTTTTTAAACATAGCTGTAATTATTAATTGTTTAACATTTTAATTTACAATGGCATGATTAATTTCTGTGTCGTGCATGGTCATCTTGAATAGTTCGTTGGTATCGATCATGAATGCAAGATTTCCATCGCCTAACTGACTGGCGGAACTTATAATGTTTTGATCTTTAAACGATTTGCCAAGCGGCTTAAGAACGGCCTGATGCTCTCCAACAATTTTGTCGGTAAGTATGGCAACCTGGCGGTCGTTGTTTCGAAGAATAACTGCCTTGATTTTTTCGTTGTAGGTACCTTGTATGTTAAGTGTTTGCCGCAAATCAATAAAGGGAATAAGCACATCGTTAAACGGAATGGTGGCTGTATGTTTTCGTTTCTCGATTTCCTTTGCGCTAAGCTGGCTGCAAATATTGATGTCGGAGATAGGTACCGTGAAAAAAGAGTTTTCGACAGAGAACAACAATGTATCGATAATTGCGACGGACTGTTGAAGCTTAAGCGTGAAGGATGTTCCTTTATTTTCTTCGGATTCGATGAAAACATTGCCTCGCAAATCAATAATTTTGCGCTTTACAACATCGAGACCAACGCCTCGCCCCGATACCTCTGTTAAACTGCGTGCTGTCGAAAATCCAGGCAGAAATATCATATTGAACAAATCTTTCTTTTCCGGTTTATCCGAAGCCTTTATTATTCCTTTATCGACGGCTTTTTGTCTTACTTTTTCGATATTGATACCTGTACCATCATCTTCTACCTTAATTACTACATAATTTCCGGAGTGAAAGGCAGAAATCTTGATGATTCCTGTTTCGGACTTACCCTTTTTAAGCCGTTGATCAGGAAATTCTATTCCATGATCGATGCAATTGCGTATAATATGCATCAGTGGCTCGTTAAGCTGATCGATGGTGTTCTTATCCAGCTCTGTTTCTATACCATGGGTAACCAGTTCTACTTTTTTGTTGAGCTGATGCGATAAATCGCGTATTAACCGCTGGAAACGAAGAATAGTATCGCTAAGTGGGACAAGACGTATTTCGAGCGTAGTGTTTCGGAATTGTTTGGAAAGGTTATCCAGCCGTTCCACATTCTGGCGAATGATATCGTTGTGGATATGGGCGGTGGATTGAAGCAATTGCGAGTTTACTGTAATAAGTTCGCTAACCAGATACATCAGGTTATCGAGCTTCATCGAATCCACGGAAATGCGTTTAATGTTTGCCTGGTCTTTAGCCTGGCTAATCTTTTTTTCGCCTGCTTTCTTCGGAGAGGAAGGATGGGCAGGAGTATCCTTTGTTTTCGCACTGCCTTCGATATAGTCCAGTATGGAGGGCTCATGCTCTATTTCTTCCAAATGGTGCTGCGTTTCGTAAAACGTTGTTTCGAAAATGTTCTCTTCCGAGAGCTTGGTTACAATTACGTCGTCTTCGATAAAAAGAAACACCTCGAATATCTGTCCGGAGTCCGCATCTGTATTTAAAAGAATACTCCATGTATCTGATTCAGCGTCGCTGAGGTATTCAATTCGTGTAATTTGGAATTCACCCAGTTGTGCGAGTTCCCGGAATATATTTAACAGGCTTATACCCCTGAAATATAGTTTTTCGTTGGCACGTAGCATAATATGCCAGCTCGATTTACTGGGTTTGCCTGCTTTCGGCTGTATACTTTCCTTTGGTTTGGCTTCTTGATTGTTGTTAATAAGCGTATTAATGTCGGTAAGCAGCAGGTTGTGGTTACTTAGGTTGTCTACATCCGTTAACCCTTCGTCCTGTAATAATTTTCGTATGTGATCGATGGAAAGAAAGGTGAGATTAGAGATCTCCTTGTTGAACGTAAGCTTTTCGTCGCGTATGGCTTGATATATATTTTCCATACTGTGCGTGAATTCGCTGATATACTCGAATCCATACATTCCGCTAACACCTTTAATTGTGTGCATGGCACGGAATGCCGATTCAATCAGCTCTTTATTATCGGGCGAAATTTCCAGTTCCAGCAGATCTTTTTCGAGCCGGTCGAGTAAACCGGTCGCCTCCTCGAAAAATTTATCTCTGAATTTATGCAATATCGGGTCCATACTTTTACATTTAAATCAGGATAAAAGTAATGGAATCAAATACTGAATTCATCAGTAAAATGATTGAAAATCAATGTAAAAAGGATGATTTTTTGCTCCTCCTTTTGTACAATAGGATGATCGGTAAAAAGGATGATCGGGACGATCCAAATGAATAATAACTACGCTTTGAGCTACTATCGAATAGGAAACAGGAAGGATCAGAAAAGAGGATTTGTTCTTTTCTGATTGGTGTAAGTGCGAATAATGGGAGATGTTGAACCTTAGGTTAGTTCAATCAGTTTATTCTTTATGGCATACATTACTAGACTGGCCGTGTTATTGCAGTTGGTTTTCGATAGCAAATTAGCACGGTGAGTACGAACGGTTGTTGTACTTATATTCAGTTTGTCGCTAATATCTTCGTTGGTAAGCCCTTGCGCAATTTCCTTGAGCACTTCAATTTCACGTTTCGACAATTTATCGCCAACCTGGCCATTTGTATCATCTTTGCCTGCTTTAGGATTAAGATTGGCGACCAATTTGTATAATAATTCATTCGAAAAGAAGCTTCCACCTTTTGTTACTTCGTTAATTGCTTTCTGAAGCTCACTAATTCCGGACGATTTCAGCACGAATCCTTTGATCCCGGTTTGGATCATCTGGTAATAGTATTTCTCGTCGCCGAACATGGTTAGAGCGAGGACCTTCAAGTCTGTAAATTTCTCGCGTGCCTTCCGGGTAGCTTCTATTCCATCCATTTCGGGCATTGCAATATCCATAAGCACGATGTCGGGCTTGTAAGCGGGGATCATTTCTACGAACTCCTTACCATTCTTTGCTTCGGCAATTACTTCAAAGTGATCGTTGCTGGATAGC
>DATALJ010000077.1:0-14503 GCA_036261135.1 Bacteroidales bacterium | reverse complement strand
ATGGAATTTTCCAGAGTTATGATGAAGTATTAGCTTCCCCAACGCAAACTGTAGTAAAAGATGCAGTTACAGGAGCTATTATTCCAGGTAAAAGCACCTATGCAGGTGATATCAAATTCAAAGATTTGAATAATGATGGCGTAATTAATGATAAGGATAGAACCTTTATTGGAAATTATCTTCCTGATTTTTCTTATGGGTTGAACTTTTCTGCTTCATATAAAAATTTTGATATTTCTATGTTAATTCAGGGTACCTACGGAAACGATATTTATAATGGTACCAAAGTATTAACTCAGGGTATGATGCGTCTGTTTAATCAGGATAAGGCTGTGTTAAATGCATGGACTCCAACCAATACTTCAACTGAAATTCCAAGAGCTGTTGATGGTGATCCAAATAAAAATTCACGTACATCGGATCGTTTTGTTGAAGATGGTTCTTACATGAGGATTAAAAACCTTACGCTGGGATACACTTTGAACAATAATGCTATGCCTGCGTTCCTTAAGAATGCAGTGTCGAGTGTTCGGATTTATGTGATTGCTCAGAATCTGTTAACTTTAACCGGATATTCTGGATATGATCCTGAAGTAGCAGCATTTGGTGGTAACAATGGCAATCTGACCAATGGCGTTGATTTTGGACAAATTCCACAACCAAGGACCTTTATATTTGGCGTTCGCTTGTCATTCTAATAATACTAATGATTATTAAAAAATTACGAACAATGAAAATCAGATATATTTTAACAATTTTGACTGTCGGTTTGCTTGCTACGGCTTGTAGTGAAGATAGACTGAACCAAAGCAATGAGAATGAGGTTACTGTAGACCAGTATTTTAAGAATACCGACGAACTTAAAGCTGCTACAAATGGTGTTTATGCCCGTATGCTAGGCGGCAATTTGTGGGGTCGTGCAGCGATGTATCTTTTTGAATGTCGTGCTGAAGAAAGCAGAGCTGGTGGTGGCCAATTAGAAGTTCATAACCAGAGAGTTCTTAATGGTACCTATGATTATACTGAATCTCCTATAGCTGAAGTTTGGGATGGATTTTATCAAATGATCCACAGAGCCAATTCAGTTATAGAAAATGGGCCTTTTGTTCCAAATATAGCAGAAGCTGATCTTGATAGATGTGTGGCTCAGGCTAAATTTTTGAGAGCTTATGCGTATTATCATTTGGTTACTCTCTGGGGTAAAGTTCCTGTATATACTGCAGTTGTAAACGACCCTTCTGATTATAGAGCAGTTTCTGATGAATCGGAAATTCAATCTTTGTTGGAAACAGATTTGAAGGAAGTTATAGGTTTATTACCTGCTTCTTATACTGGAGCTGACCGTGGTAGAGCAACCAAAGGTGCTGCAGAGTTATTGTTGGCCAGAACCTACATGCATTTTGGAAAGTTTGCTGAAGCCAAAACAGTTCTTGAAGATATTTACACCAGTGGCACTTATGCACTAGTTGATGAGTATGCTGAAAACTTCAGGGAAGCTAACGAATATAACAAAGAATCAATTTTCGAAATTGGTTTTATGGGAGCTGGCTATACCTGGAATCCAACCGGTGACAATACGCAATCCAGATCTACTATTATGTATCAGGATTATAACCCTACCGATTGGAGAAACCTCATTCCTTCTGAAAAATATCTTAATGAATTTGAAACCCCTCAAAAAGGTGATCCAAAAGAAGATCCCAGATTACGTAAATCTGTCCTCTTTTATGGAGATCATTATGGTTCCACTAATCAATTTGTAATGGGTGTGGATGCTGTATCAGGTGGTGATCTTCCCTTATTTAACGGCGTTGTTGTAGCTGGCTGGCAAAAGTATATTCCTTATTACAACACAACAGTTGCAAAAATTGGATATTATCAATCTGATAACAATTTCAGGAATATGCGTTATGCTGAAGTTCTTCTTAAATTAGCAGAATGTGAAGCTCAAGTAAGTACTACATTTGACAAAGCTAGAGGATATCTGAACGAACTGCGCAATCGTGCAAGTGTACAGATGGAAAATTATCCTACTGCAAAGTATCCTTGTAATAGCAAAGCTGAAATGTACAAAGCTATTGCTCACGAGGCTACTATAGAATTGGGAATGGAACACGTAAGAGTTTTAGATAATGCTCGTTGGAGAAAGAACGGTATTATTCCTACTATTCTTCCAGAGCCAGTTGCTTATATTGCAGCTGATGCTAGTAAGGCTTTATTGCCTATTCCAAAAAATGAAGTGAAAGCTAATCCAAAAATGAATCCTTGATTCAATCAGGTGATCTAAATAAAAAAGGGGCTCAAAAGGCCCCTTTTTTATTATCTTTTTTCCGCAACTACCGATAACTGCATTCCGCCTCTTATATTCTGTACAAGTGTAACCTTGCACCAAACTGGCTTTATGGCTTTATAAATATCTTCAGCTATTGTATTGGCCAAGCCTTCGGCAAAGATAGCTTCTTCTCGGAACGACCATAAGTAGAGTTTAAGGCTCTTGCTTTCTATACATAACTTATCTGGCTCAAATTCAATAGTTACCGTGTTGAAATCGGGTTGGTGTGTTACCGGGCAGAAGCTGGTAAGTTCAGTGCTATCGAATTTTACCACCTTTACGTTAGCTGGTTTCTCAAAAGTGTCAAGTTGTTTGGAGGGGGTATTTACTTTTTTCCCCAAAAAGTTAAATTCAGCCATATATTTGATATTAAATTAATAATTGGAGCTATACCTTGAGAAGGTATTCATTACTTTCTCGATATAGGAACGCGAAACAGGGATATCTATTGCCGATTGAAGATCGAGTTCCAGTTGAAGACCTTCTTTGTCTTTGCGGATTATCTTTACTTTCTCGAAATTAACCATATAACTACGATGACACCTAATAATTTCGCTGTTCTGAAATAATTCCTCCATTTTTTTCATGGTATTGCGAAGGAGAAATTTCGAAATTTTTTCTTTGTGCTGGTAATATATATTGACGTAGTTATCGGATGACTCCAGGTATAGCAAATTTTCTTTTTTTACTGATAATCTGAGAATTCCTTTCTCATCGTGGAAAGGAATCATGTTTTTTGTGTGATCGGGTAGAGGGTTACCCATTGCCATTTGTTCCAACTGGTGCTTCTTTTCTCGGTATGAGAAGTAAAGCCACATGGCCGAATAGGGAAGTAGCAATACCAATGCTGTATTTTGCATCGACGTTTTTAATAAATGGCCGAATTGCCTTTCATCATCGAAATATATTTTTTCGAAAATGGCGTAAAACAGGGCCATGAGAAATACCTCTGCAGCTACCCATGCGAAAAATTGCCAGTAAGTTAAAGTAAAGTACTTTGAAAGCACGAACATGAGCCATCTGCTGAATACCACCACTAGTACGCCCGTTAGAATAACCAGACTGGAATAGACCAATAGCTGTAATTGCGTAACATTAAACCAGTAACGCACACCAAAGGGAGAATAGAAATTGACGAAAAGCAAAGCAAACGATGCGGTGAATATGACAAGGCGAATAATATTCCCTTTTTCTGTAATAAAGCCGGGTATTTTACTTTGTAAATCCATTGCGTGTGTTTAATAAGACAAATTTACTTTTTTATTTAATCCTTTGTGACCTGTATTTTTAAAATTGGGATAAAATTGGTTCGTCCCATTATAAAGAATTTCGTCCCAAAATGGCTTTTTTAGCCCCATTCCCTTTGTCTAAATCCCATTTTTTTGCAAACGCTTTCCGGAGGTTCTTTCTTTATGGCAAAAATTTTCTTGTATGGACTATACCCGCAAATACTATGAGCTAAAGCAACTGTGTAGAAAGGCAAATTCTCATATGCCAATTGATGAATTTGCTGAATTGAGGATTCTCCAATTTGTTTCTGAAAGTCATGGGGAGAGCATTTTCAGTGAAACAGAAAAGAGCAACGAAGACTTACTTTCGCTTGGCATGGCCGATTCGCATTTTACTGGGAATAACCGGTTTAATTACCCGGTGATCATCCCTCGGGACGGTCAAGTCCACAATAAGGCAATCATTTTGCTACATGGCTTAAATGAGCGTTTCTGGGACAAGTATTTACCATGGGCTTATTATTTGGCTTTGTATACGAACAGGCCCGTTATTTTATTTCCCTTATCGTTTCATATGAACAGGGCTCCTGAAGAATGGGCAAATCCTAAAGTTATGGCACCATTTATTGATGCACGCAAGAAAGCGTTGTGCACCGAGGATCTAACATTCGTGAATCTTGCGCTGAGCTGTCGTTTGACAAGTGAACCACTTCGCTTTATGCGATCAGGACATCAGAGTGCTGTTGATTTAATTCGCCTTTCGCGGCAAATAGAACTGGGTGAGATTTCTCTATTCAAAGAGGGGACGAAGCCTGATTTTTTTGCATATTCCATTGGTGCTTTTGTATCGCAGATTCTTCTCCTTGCTAATCCTGGCGGGTTGTTTGATAAAACGCGTTTCTTTTTGTTTTGTGGAGGCTCATTTTTCAAGGATATGTGCGGTGTATCGCGCATGATTATGGATAAAGCTGCTTTTGAGCGTATCAATACCTTTTATACACAAACAATAGACGAAGCTATGCAGGAAAAGAAGGCATTGGCCATGTTTATCGACGAAAATGCGCTGGGAAAGGCTTTTTATGCAATGATTAAGCAGGAAAATAATAAAGAATTCAGAGAAGATAGGTTTTTAAATGCTTCAAAGAATATTTTTTCATTGGCATTAAATAAGGACAAGGTTATCCCTCCTGCCGGAATATCATCGGCACTCGCGTTAGATGGTCGTCGATCTGAAATGGTCGAGGAGTGGGACTTTCCATTCGATTATACCCACGAAGCTCCTTTCCCTATCTCTGGGAAAATGGATAGGAATATTGTTGATTATTGGTTTGGAGAGGTATTTACAAAGGCAGCGGGCTTCTTTAATTAAATTCAAGCCACCAATGCAAGAATGGAAATGATTTCTTCGCGTTTCTTCGCGTCTTTGAATCTTTGCGGTAAGGTCCGTTTGAGAATCACGGATAAATCTTCGCTCCCGTAGTACACGTCTCGTTTACCTCTACACAGGCTACCTTAATCCTTGAATTTTCGAATAACCGAATGGCTTCG
This sequence comes from Bacteroidales bacterium, assembly GCA_036261135.1. Lineage (GTDB taxonomy): Bacteria > Bacteroidota > Bacteroidia > Bacteroidales > JAAUTT01 > JAAUTT01. The sequence goes on along the minus strand of DATALJ010000077.1, from coordinate 9,394 downwards.
GTTAAAATAACTTCAGCAATATGCTCTGATGTAGGATTCTTCTTTGTAAGAAACATTCGCTGTCCTGAGCTTTGGATGTATTCACGCATGGGATCGTCTTCCCATAGGAGTGTTGCATGATCCAGTTTATCGTCAACCCAGGTCTTAAGCGCTTTTAACTCCTGAAAATCGATAAGCATGTCCTTCTCATCGAGGTTTGTGCCTTCGAGGTGTAGCTTTACCATCCACGAATGGCCGTGGTTATTGGTACATTTACCTGAATAGTTTTTCAAAAGCCGGTGAGCCGCTTCGAAACGGAATTCTTTTGTGATAATATATTTCATATTTCTTAATGTGCAATTATTAAAAGCTCTTATTTCCCGCGTTTTGCGCCCCAGAGCATTACATGCAGACGAGGCGAAAAGTTATATCCACGGCTGATAATCTCATCCACAAGCGCGGGTTGAAGTTGCGATTCGAGCGTTTGCCCTTCAAGACCGATATAAACCTTCCGATTGTTGATGCTAAAGCGTTTTACCACTTCATCGACTTCGTCGAGGTCGCTTGTATTTCGCACTACAAATTTAAATATACAAAACGGTTTTGCAACCCACCAGGTAAGACTTTGTTCATCAATCTTCTGGCGCGCATTGGAGAGCTTGGGCGAGACCACCCAGTTGAAATGCCGGATAATTTCTTCGTCCATTCCTTCCCTCGAAATCACTGCATCTTTAAAGTTTAAAGTGGCAGGCTTGGTGGGAATGAGTGTACCATTGGTTTCTACATGGTAGTGTTTACCTGGCACTACAAGTTTGTCGAGCCGGTAAAGGCTTGGTTCACCGCCTGTGAATATGATATGGTTGGAAGGGCTTTCGGTTATGAGCTTTTGAATATCTTCGGCCTTGAGAAGCTCACTTTTCTTATGATCGCCAAGCCAGGTATATTTGGTATCGCACCAGGTGCAGGTAAGATTGCAGAAGTGGAAACGGATGAAAAGACTATTCACACCTGCACAATTGCCTTCACCCTGTATGGACTGAAAATACTCGTTTATGGGATATATTTCTCCGAATTTATCCATTATTTGGCGTAATTCCTTATATATTCTTCGTAGCCATTACGCCGCAATTTGCATGCCGGACATTCGCCGCAACCGCGACCCCATTCATTAAGACTCTCTATGCCGTTATAGCAGGTTAAGGTAAATTCAATAAGCTCCTTCAGCTTGCCATATTGGGCAGCCATTTGAAAAGTTTCCGCTTTGTTTTTCCACATCAGTGGTGTATAGATGTTCACAGGGCGGTCGAGGCCCAGCGAGAGCTCAATTCCTTTGATCTTAATATAATTGTCCCTGCAATCGGGGTATCCCGAGAAGTCGGTTTCGCAAGTTCCCGTAACCAGGTTGATGTGCTTTTCTCCCTTACGGAAAGCATGATTGGATATAATTGTAAGAAAAATGCCATTGCGATTAGGCACGAAGCTGGCTGGAAGATTGGCTGCCAATGAGTGCGAAGCATTGTGGTCGCCTGTACCCAGCAGGGTACTATCGGTAATGGAAGATATGAAGTTGCCGATATCGTAAACGGTATGCTGAACACCAAAATTGGCGGCAATTTGAGCAGCATACTCAATCTCACGGTTATGTCGCTGGCCATACTTCACACTAATAGCTTCTACTTTTGAGAAGTTATCTAATGCCCATAGGAGGCAAACGAAGGAATCCTGTCCGCCGGAGAGTAAGAGATATGCTGTTTCGTTATGCTTCATCAATTTAAATGCTCTTTTTAGGCAGCTCCACTCTGATGTTTAATTCTTTCAGCTGTTCGTCGGAAATTACCGAGGGACTGTCCGTCATTACATCGCGACCAGCATTGTTTTTGGGGAATGCAATGGTGTCACGGATGCTGTCGAGACCGGCGAACATTGAGGTAAGACGGTCGAACCCGAAGGCAATACCACCGTGTGGCGGTGCTCCATAGGTGAAAGCATTCATAATAAAGCCAAACTGGTATTCTGCTTGTTCTTTGGTGAAGCCAAGTATTTCGAACATACGGGCCTGGAGCTTCTGATCGTGAATACGGATAGATCCTCCGCCGAGTTCAACACCATTCATTACGCAGTCGTAAGCATTGGCACGTACTTTCGAAGGATCAGAATAGAAATATTCAATATCTTCAGGCTTTGGCGAAGTAAATGGGTGATGCATGGCATAGAAGCGCTTGTCTTCTTCGCTGTATTCGAAAAGCGGGAAGTCGATGACCCACAATGGCACAAATTTATTTTTGTCTTTTAAGCCAAGACGCGACCCCATTTCAAGGCGCAATTCGCTAAGCTGACCAAGGGTTTTCTTTTTGTCGCCAACCAGGATAAAAATCAAATCGCCGGTTTTAGCACCAAATGTTTCGCCAATTGCTTTTAGTTCATTGGGTGTAAAGAATTTATCGATGGAAGATTTAACGCCATCGCTGCCGAACTTAATATATATAAGTCCTTTTGCACCAATTTGCGGACGTTTAATCCATTCGGTAAGTTCGTCGATTTGTTTGCGGCTGTATTCTCCAGCACCTTCGGCGCAGATACCACCAATGTACGGTGCCTGGTCGAATATGGAAAAGCCTTTACCTTTTACTTTGTCGGTTATTTCATGAATCTTCATGCCAAAGCGAAGGTCGGGTTTGTCGTTTCCATAAGATTCCATGGCTTCGGTAAAGCTCATTCTTTGGAATGGTTCGCCGAATTCAACGCCTCTAATGGTTTTAAACAAGTGACGGATCATGCCCTCGAAGGTATCCAGGATGTCTTCCTGTTCTACAAAGGACATTTCGCAGTCGATCTGGGTAAACTCGGGCTGACGGTCGGCACGTAAATCCTCGTCGCGGAAGCATTTTACAATTTGGAAATAGCGGTCGAATCCGGCTACCATCAATATTTGTTTAAATTGCTGAGGCGATTGAGGCAAAGCGTAAAATGTACCCGGGTTCATACGCGATGGAACCACGAAATCGCGTGCACCTTCGGGAGTTGACTTCATCAGAACCGGGGTTTCCACTTCGAGGAATCTTTGACTGTCTAGGTATTTGCGTGTTTCCTGTGCCATGCGGTGACGAAGTTCAAGGTTCTGGCGAACTATCTTACGACGTAAGTCGAGATAACGATATTTCATGCGCAGTTCGTCGCCACCATCCGATTCGTCCTCAATGGTGAAAGGTGGAGTAACAGCAGGATTAAGAATTTTTATTGTATCTACAAGGATTTCAATGTCACCGGTAAGCAAATTGGGGTTTTTATTGTAGCGTTCAGCCACTTTACCATTTACCTGAACAACAAATTCGCGGCCCAGCTTACGCGCTTCTTCACAAAGTGGCGCGTTGGTTTCCATGTTGAAAACCAATTGGGTTAAACCATAGCGGTCGCGCAGGTCGATGAAGGTCATTCCCCCTAAATCGCGAGAGCGTTGCACCCATCCGGCAAGGGTAACTATTTGGTTTACATTATTAATGGTTAATTCACCGCAAGTATGTGTTCTATACATAAATATATGATTTGAAGTTCTTTAATTACTATTTTGAAGTTGCGAAAATACAAAGAAATTAAGAATTAACCGATGTATTTTGTGCATGTGAATCAAAAAATTACTAATGACTTCTGTACCAAAAAATATTTATTCTGTTTCGTGTACAACGTAATCAATTCTCATATACCTTTGGCGCGCTTTTTTTTAAATCTATGAGCTCATTATCAGACAATAAACATCATCGGCTTACGCTGGCAGGATTAATAATTACACTGGGTATCGTTTATGGAGATATCGGAACGTCGCCGTTGTATGTATTTAAAGCCATTGTTAATGGCCTGGATGTTCTGAAGGATGAATATATATATGGAGCAATATCTTGTATAATCTGGACACTTACCATTCAAACTACTGTAAAGTATGTTTTAATAACGCTTAGAGCTGATAACAAAGGTGAAGGTGGCATTTTTGCTCTCTTTGCTCTTATCAGAAGAAAATTTGGGAAAGCGTACATATTAGCGATAATTGGTGGTAGCGCTTTGCTGGCCGATGGGATTATTACCCCGTCTATCACAGTTACTTCTGCAGTAGAAGGTTTGAGGATTGATTTTCCGCAATTGCCTGTAATACCCATTGTTATTTCCATTATCACTGTACTTTTTTTAGTACAGCAATTTGGCACCAAGTTATTGGGCAATTCCTTCGGACCTATCATGTTCATTTGGTTTTCGATGCTTGGGGTATTAGGCGTTTCGCAAATTGCACTGCATACAGAAGTACTTAAGTCCTTCAATCCTTATTACGCTTATGTATTGCTGCACGATTATCCGGCGGGGTTCCTTTTGTTGGGCGCTGTATTTCTTGCAACTACCGGGGCCGAAGCGCTATACTCCGATTTAGGTCACTGCGGCGTTAAAAATATCCGAATCTCTTGGCTTTTCGTAAAAGCCACACTTATTCTTAATTATTTAGGCCAGGGTGCATGGGTAATCATGAATAAAGATGGTATTAATGAAAGCGTTAATCCATTTTATGGAATAATGCCCGATTGGTTTTTAGGAATTGGTATCGCTATAGCCACTGCTGCTGCCATAATTGCAAGTCAGGCTTTAATAAGCGGCTCTTTTACAATGATCAGTGAAGCCATTTCGCTGAATTTCTGGCCCAAGTTCAAATTACGTTACCCCACAGACATTAAGGGGCAGATTTATATACCGCGAATTAACTGGTTTTTATGGATGTCCTGTTTGTTCGTGGTTTGGTATTTCCAGGAATCGTCGCGTATGGAAGCTGCTTATGGCCTTTCCATAACCATTACTATGATAATGACTACTTTGTTGTTGACGTTTTATTTGCGTCATATCAAGGTCCCTATGTCAGTTATTGTTGGGTTCGGCTTTGTGTTTCTAATTGTGGAGGGCGCTTTCCTTATTGCCAACCTCAATAAATTCAGTAATGGCGGGTGGTTCTCTATTGCCCTGGCTGGCATTTTCTTTTTAATAATGTACTGCTGGTACAATGGCAGAAAGCTTAAGAATAAATTCCTGATTTTTGTTCCCATTAAAAATTACCTGAATGTGATCCATGCGCTTTCGGAGGATAAAAATATTCCGAAATACGCCACCAACCTGGTATACATAACCAAGGCCAATACCACTGAGGAGATTGAGGCCAAGATTATTTATTCAATTATTAATAAACAGCCCAAACGTGCCGATGTATATTGGTTTTTGCATTTAGATATCACGGATGAGCCGAATACATTTGAATACAGGGTGCACCATTATAATCATGGCTCTATTGTTAAGGTTGAGTTCCGGCTTGGATTTAAGATTGATCCTCGCATCCATGTTTATTTCCGCCAGGTGCTTGATGACATGAAGAATAGCGGAGAGGTTGATTTACTTTCCCGGTATAATTCGTTACGCAGGAGTAACATAACAGGCGACTTTCAATATATAATTATTGACAGAATAGCCAGTTTTGATATTGATTTCACGGCTCAGCAGAAATTTATACTTACCATGTACGAGGTTATTAAGAAAATGGCCAATCCCGAATCGCGTGCCTTGGGGCTGGATACCAGCAATTGTATTACCGAGAAAGTTCCATTGACTGTAGACCATCAGCTCGAGGCCAGAATTAAACGCGTTAAATTCTAATTGCATTTTGCCCGTTTGTGTTGTTATTATATATAAATTGGCTGGATTTTAAACAATCAAGATACTCTTTAGCGTTTAAGATCCGATGAATTATGCCATTCGGGAATAATATTAAAAATATAGCTGGTTAAGAGAACAAAGTATTATAAAGTCTTTTAACTTTGCCGGGCTAAAAAATTACGAGATGTCTTCACATTCAAGCAGTAAGCTCCATACTAAGATTAGCATAGCCGGACTATTAATAACCCTCGGTATCGTTTATGGCGATATCGGAACATCTCCTCTTTACGTGTTTCGCGCCATTGTTAACGGCTTAACTGAATTGCGCGACGAATACATATACGGAGCTATATCCTGCATCATTTGGACACTTACCATACAGACCTCATTAAAATATGTAATTATAACCCTAAGGGCCGATAATAAAGGCGAAGGAGGGATTCTTGCTTTGTTTGCTTTGATTCGCCGGAAATACGCCAAAGCATATATCCTTGCTATTATTGGAGGTGCAGCCCTAATTGCAGAGGGAATGATTACTCCGGCAATTACAGTAACATCAGCCATTGAAGGGTTGAAGATTAATTATCCCCAGCTTCCTGTTTTGGGTATTGTTGTGGTTATTGTTACCTTTATTTTCCTTACACAGCAATTTGGAACCAAGCTAATTGGTAAATCTTACGGGCCCTTTATGCTTATATGGTTTTCGATGCTCGGTGTACTTGGGGTTTCCCAAATATTACAAAACCCAACCGTATTAAGGGCTTTTAATCCATATTATGCATATGTATTATTGCATGATTATCCGGGTGGTTTCATTCTTTTGGGGGCTGTGTTCCTTGCTACTACAGGGGCCGAATCGCTCTATTCTGACCTGGGCCATTGTGGTGTAAAAAATATCCGGATAACATGGGTTTTTGTAAAGGCGGCATTAATTCTGAATTACCTGGGCCAGGGTGCATGGGTCATTATGCATAAAGATATGGTGGGACCCGGCTTAAATCCTTTTTATGCAGTGATGCCTGACTGGTTTCTCAGCATTGGGATTGCCATAGCTACAATTGCTGCTGTAATTGCCTGCCAGGCTATTATCAGTGGGTCGTTTACTTTAATTAGTGAGGCTATTTCGCTTAATTTCTGGCCTAAGTTTAAGTTGCGTTATCCCTCGGAATATAAGGGGCAAATATATATACCCAAGATTAACTGGATTTTATGGGCCGGTTGTTTGTTCGTTGTTTGGCATTTCCAGGATTCGACGAAGATGGAAGCTGCATACGGCTTGTCTATCACTATGACCATGATTCTGACTACCTTACTATTGTCTTTTTATATTCATAGTAAGAAGGTGCCTTTACCTTTTATCATCTGGTTTTTGCTTATATTCCTTACGGTTGAGGGTACATTCCTCGTTGCCAATTTGAACAAATTTAAACATGGTGGTTGGTTTTCGGTAGCCGTGGCCAGTGTGTTCTTTACCATTATGTATTGTTGGTACAATGGAAGAAAGATCAAGAATAAGTTCATGGTTTTTGTCGCTATACGCGACTATCTGAATGTTATACATGCCTTGTCGGGCGATAAGGAAATACCTAAGTATGCCACAAACCTTGTATATGTTACCAAAGCAAATTTCCCATTTGAGATAGAGGCGAAGATCATTTATTCTATTATTAACAAACAACCTAAACGTGCCGATGTATACTGGTTCCTGCATGTAGATATTACCGACGAACCCAATACTTTTGAATATCATATTCACCATTATAATCACGGATCAATTATAAAAGTTGACTTCCGGTTAGGTTTTAAGGTTGAACCCCGCATTAATCTTTACTTCAAACAGGTAATTGAGGAAATGGCCGCCAGTGGGGAGTTTGATTCACTGTCCCGGTACGATTCGCTTCGTCAGTTTAACATTCATGGCGACTTCCAGTATATTCTCATTGACCGGGTAGCCAGCATGGACTACGAATTTACGGCATATCAAAAGTTTATCCTGAACATGTACGACCTGATAAAACGGATGGCCATTACCGAAGCCAAAGCATTGGGGTTGGATACAAGTAACTGCCTGGTCGAAAAAGTGCCGTTAACTACCGATTCTCAAATTAAAAAACGAATGGTGAGAGTTAGCTAGGATGTTCAATTTAAATTAAAATTACACCCCTTTTATAAAGAAATTCACAATAAATACTTAAATTAGAGATAAGATTTAAAATTTAGGTATTTAATAATGTTGTATTCAGAGCTTTCCCAACCTACCAAACTCGGCGATGGCGCATTCTTTTCAGGTATTTTGAATTCTCTTCCTCAGGGAGTGCTATTATGCTCTAATAACGGGCATATAAACTTCGTGAATACAAGATGCATTGAACTTTTTCGGATAAAATCCTCGGATACCGCACAAAGAGAAAGTCTTCCGGAATTTATTGAAGCGCAAACCCGCAGTATTGTTTACGATGCAATTTTGCGCCTGTCTGAATTAAAGACGTATAAAGGTGAACATATATTCAATTGCTGTGATGGCAGTTCTTTTGCAGGCGAGTTGAACCTTTCGCTATATTCCCATGAAGGCCTGTCCTACATTGTGGCTACTATCGACAACATCTCGGAGCAGAAACATGCTGTTCTTAAGCTGAATGAGGAATTTAACAAATACCGTGAATTAGCCGAGAATATGGAGCTGGCGTTGCACGACGCCGATGAACGCTATAAAACAGTGGTTAGCAATGCGCCCATTGTACTTTTCGAGATCGATGCGAAAGGAATTTTCCGTCTTTCGGAAGGAGGGGCACTTCCCAAAATTGGCCTCAAACCCGGACAAGTTGTGGGTGTCTCAGCTTTTGAAGTATATAAAGACTATCCCGAAATTTGCAATCATATACGTCGCGCATTAGGAGGCGAAATCGTTCATGATAAAATTAATACAAACGGGGCAATTTTTGATATTTACTATCATCCGGTACTGTCGCGCCGGAAAAAAATAACCAGTTTAATAGGCATTGCCGTTGAAATTACCGATAAGGATCAAACCGAGCAAATGCTTATCGAAAGCGAGGAGAAGTTTAGAACCTTATTCGAATCGATGGCCGAAGGCGTTGCCCTGCACGATTTGGTTTTTAATGAACAGGGAGAACCTGTAAATTATCGGATTAATGAGGTTAACCCATCATACAAGGCCCATACAGGTTTGGACATTTCGAAAACCGCAGGAAAACTTGCTACCGAGATTTATGGAACCGAAAATCCTCCTTACTTTAAAGAGTTTTCTGAAGTAGCAATTACCGGAAAACCATTTCATTACGAAACCTATTTTCCTCCCTTGGAACGCTTTTTCAGGATATCGGTTGTGAGTAATGGTAAAAACCGCTTCGCCACTGTTTTCGAAGATATAACGGTAGATAAAAACCGCGAGAGAGAATTAAAAAACAAGAATGAAGAACTCGAAAAGTTCACCTATACTGTCTCGCACGATTTACGTAGCCCGCTTGTAACAATAAAAGGCTTTATTGGTATACTACAGCAGGATATTGCCGAAGGGAATATCCAAAGCATAGCTGATGATATACGTCGCATTAATCTGGCAGCCGATAAAATGACCGATTTGCTGAACGATCTTCTTCAGCTATCGCAGATTGGACGCATTATAAACCCGCCTGACGATGTTTCGATGCAACAAATTGTCGACGACACCATTGAGCTATTAACGGGCATTATTAATGAGCGGGAAGCATCCATTCGT
>DATALJ010000075.1:0-2346 GCA_036261135.1 Bacteroidales bacterium | reverse complement strand
GGCCGATATGGACTTCCGCTCTCCGGAATTTATCATCAATGCTCTACGCAAACGGCTTGATCATGAGATACTCGGATATAACATCAAACCCGATGGCTTTTATACAGCTGTGATTGATTGGATGAAACGCCGCTTCAATTGGGATATACAACAGGACTGGATATCGTTCACCCCAGGCGTGGTATCTGCTTTAAACTTTGGTGTACTATCATTAACAGAACCTGGGCAGAAAGTGATTATACAGACTCCAGTGTATGCACCATTCTTTAAAGTAGTGAAGAACCACAACCGCCAACTGATCATTAATGAATTGAAGTTGCAGGATGGACGTTATATAATGGACTTGGAAAATATTGAATCGCAGATAGACAAAGATACCAAAGCCATTATTTTATGCAGTCCTGCAAACCCGGCAGGGAGAGTTTGGAGTAAAGACGAGCTTCTTGCGTTGGGCGACATTTGTTTAAAGCATAATTTACTGATTATTTCAGACGAAATTCATTCCGACCTCATCCTAAAAGGCCATCAGCACCTTCCATTGGCGAGTTTATCAAAAGAACTTGCCAATATCACTGTCACCTGCATGGCCCCAAGTAAGACCTTTAACATTGCCGGCCTGGCTAGTTCTGTTATTATCACGCCAAACCCTGAATTAAAGCAACGGTTTGAGATGCTACCCAACAGTCTCGACCTTAATAACGGTAATTTGTTTGGCATTGAAGCACTCCAAACTGCCTATACCAAAGGGGATGAATGGCTCACACAGATGCTTGCCTACCTGGACGGGAACATAGACTTTCTCGAAAGCTACATCAACCAATACCTGCCTAAAATAAAGATGATACGACCTGAAGGAACTTATCTTGTTTGGCTCGATTGCCGAGGAATGAACATGTCTCAGCCAGAGTTACGAAGATTTTTCACTGAAAAGGCAAAAGTAGGGCTCAACAATGGCAGCGACTTTGGCCCTGGTGGCGAAGGCTTTATGCGCATGAACGTTGGTTGTCCGCGAAGTATAATAGCCGAAGGATTAGCACGGATTAAACAAGCCATGAATCAATAAAAACTTTCAAACCTTTATTACCGTAAAAGGATCAAATTGCGGTGGGAACAATTTGTCTATCGAAAAAATTCCGCATCAACTATTAGCGTTTTCTTAGGAAAAGTGTAAATTTGAATTACTTGCTTACGCTTTGAACCAAATTCAATGAAGAAAAAATTTAGCTTAAAAATAGCCGGCAAAATAGGACTAGGCTTTGGTGTGCTCACCCTGGCAGTCATCTTCAACACTATCCTCATTAATAACGAACTAAACAAAAGTCGCGCTCAAAATGAGAAAACGAGCAAGGTTTACCAACCCTCGGAAGAGCTGTTGCTGAGCATGCAAAACCTGGTAAACAACTCTCAAATGCTTATCCGTAGCTGGGTTTTTGTGGAGAAAGTAACCGACACGCCAGATAAACTCAAGCTAAAACGGCTTCATTCAGCGTCATACCCTTTAATCAAGCGCGAAATAGCAAGGTTAACTGACCAGTGGGAAGAGCGCGACTTAAAAGAATACGAATCGATTACACAATCCATTGACAGTTTGTTCGCCATGCACCGCATGGTTATGGATCAACTGTCGAGTTTGGCAGCATACAATGATCCGAACATCACGTTTATGGTTATACCTTTGGTGTCCGATGAGGGAGATATCACGGTACGTTCCGGCAAAATACTGAAGCGCCTGGATAAACTCGTGCGTAGTCAGCAGGCAAAGGTAATTGCATCGCGGGCTGGGATGGATGAATCATTTAACCAACTTAGGAAGATTGTGGTTCTTACCTGTGTCGCACTGGTTCTTGTATCGCTATTACTGGCTTTTGTAACGGTTCGGTCGCTGGTACTACCGTTAAATAATATTAAGAAGATTCTCCTATCGATGAGTAAAGGCATTCTGCCTGACAAAAAGATACGCGAGAAAAATGATGAAATCGGCGAAATGTCCAAAGCCCTTAACGAGCTGGTGGTTGGTCTAAAAGGTCTTTCGGGTGTTGCACTCGAAATAGGCCGTGGCAACTACAATGGCGACTTTAAACCGCTTAGTGACGACGATGTACTTGGCAACTCGCTCCTCCGCATGCGGGACGACCTCAAAGCTGCGGCTATTGAAGAGGCCAAACGTAAGCTCGAAGACGAGCAACGAAACTGGGCATCGACAGGTGTTGCCAAATTCAGTGATATCCTGCGAAGGAATAACGATAAGCTCGACATTCTCTCGTACGACGTGATAAGTAACCTCACCGAATACCTGAATGCCAACCAGGGAGGAATCTTCCTGATTAATGATGATGATAAGGCTGA
>DATALJ010000070.1:0-6267 GCA_036261135.1 Bacteroidales bacterium | reverse complement strand
ACAGCGTATCCACATGCACGAACTTTGTGAATAATACGTCCCAGGAGACTAGTAGTCTCCTGGGACGTATTTTATATAAAAAACTCGCTTCCTTTTATAAACTTCTATTTCTCCATACCATTATTTTTGCTTTGTTTGAGTTCCAATTACATGATAAAGTCAGTTCTTTTCATAATATTGCTTGTGTGGGCAATTGATCTCCAGGCTCAACAATGGGTAAAGGTATGGTCAGATGAGTTTAATAAGCCCGGATTGCCTGATTCGACAAAGTGGAGTTATGAGGTAGGCATGATACGTAATAACGAGTCGCAGTACTATACCGACAAACGTATTGAAAATGCTCATATCGACGATACCACACTTGTTATCGAAGCGCGAAGAGAGACGCAGTTTGGGTATGGATCAACGTGTTCCTCGGCTAGTCTTATTTCTCAACGTAAAGGAGATTGGAAGTATGGTAAAATTGAAGTTAGTGCGAAGATACCTACCGGAAAAGGTACATGGCATGCGATATGGATGATGCCAACCAACAGCGAATATGGCGGTTGGGCTAAGAGTGGCGAGATTGATATCATGGAGAATGTTGGTTTTAACCCTGATACCATTTACTTCACTTGCCATTTCGAGGGTAACGATGGGTCAGGCCATAAGTCTAATGGCTCCTATCACACGATTAGTCAACCGTACAATAAGTTTTTGAAGTACGCAATCATCTGGTCGCCCGAAAAGATTGAGTGGTATGTGGATGATGTGTTATACCATACTTACAAGAAGGCAAGTAGTGACTACAAAGTATGGCCATTCGATAAGGAGTTTTACCTGATATTGAACCTCGCCATTGGGGGAGATTGGGGAGGCAAGCAGGGCTTTGATTATTCTCTCTTCCCGCAGAAGTTTTATATTGATTATGTGAGGGTTTATCAGCTCAAGGAAGATAGTACTCCCTACAATCTTGTCATTCCGAAGGTACATGGAGGTGCAGTTAAGGTCAATCCTAAAAAGAACAGATATACTCCGGGAGAAAAAGTTACACTTACTGCCATTCCCGATAAAGCCTATAGTTTCAAAAACTGGCTTTACTGGGGAGGAAGCAATCCGATAACGCTTACTATGTTTAAGAATATAACGATAGCCCCAGTATTTGAGAAAAGAGGAGAGCTGATTAAGAATGGTGATTTTTCCTTAGGGTTGCGCTATTGGAAAAACATTTACATCTCCGATAAGTCAACCATGGATGTCACTTCAAGCATTGAGAATGGCGTGTATAACTTCATCATAACCCAACCTGGCAGTGCCTGGTGGCAGTTAGGCGATCAGCAGTTAGGCATATCTGTGGTGGAAGGGACAACCTACCGCCTTACATTTGATGCCTGGAGCTCTAACCCTAGCCAACTGGGTACAAGTTTGTCCAAAAATTATGGCGATTACGCCACTTACCTAAAACACTTCTTTTCATTAACGGCTAAAAGGAAGACGTATACCTGGGACTTTACACCAACGACAACGGATAGCAATTGTCGTTTATTTTTTGGTGTTGGTAACTTCCCAGTTGGAAAGGTGTTTTTAGACAATGTAAGCCTTATAGTCAAACCCTGAAAACATCTGCACAGGCTACGGTATAAGCATCCAATGTAACAGCTTTCTTAATCTTTTTAAGGCTTTTCTCCCGTCCGGGTAACGATAAAGCAAAGTATTCCCAGTAAGGTTTCATCTTGTTTAGCACATGCGAGCTTCCGCTAAGCCTTTTGGCATTCATAGTTAGCAACTTTTCATGTAACGAGCTTAATGCAGTTATGTAATCAGCTTCGGTTACTTTATTGCCGGTTTTAATCTCTTGTATTAACAATGGATTGGATAATAATCCCCTGCCAAACATCCATCGGTTAATACCAGGTAACAGGCTATGCAGAGAGTTCCACTGTTCGAGTGTAAAAATATTGCCATTGAAGCAGACCGGACTTGATAATAATCCTGCAAACTCTGTGAAAGCCTCAATGTTTACTTCACCTTTGTAAAGTTGAGCTCCTGTGCGACCATGAATGATAACCTCGTTGAGTGGATAGCGGTTTAGAATAGCTACAAGCGCCTTCCATTCGTCTGGATCGGTTAAACCAATACGCATTTTTATGGATATGCTACAACTATTATTCGCAAAAATACCTTCCAGCATCTTATCTATGTGATCCGGATGAGGTAATAACCCGGAGCCCATCCGCTTTCTGGTAACCATCGGATACGGGCAACCCATGTTTATATTGACTTCATCATAACCCATCTCTTGCAACTGCCTGATGATTGAGTTCATTTCATCTGCATCATTCCCAAGTAGCTGAGGAATTAAGCGGTTACTGGTATTTCTTTCAGGCAGCACATCCCGGAATACGCGATGGTCAGGCTTGTGTGTTTCTATAAATGGCGAAAAGCAGGCATCAGGCTGCCCAAAGGTTGTACAAAAGGCTTCGCGAAAAATATAGTCCGTATATCCCTGAAGTGGAGCTAAATAAAAAAAGTGCTTCGTTTCTGTTGCAGGTATAGTCATGCCTGCAAAATTATTATTAAAACAAGAATTATCATAAATTCGGCCTTAATGAAAAAAGGTCTTACTTTGCAGCAATAAAAATGCTATATAACCGGCATTTATGGTTCGGAGCACTGTCATTCCCGCGAAGGCGGGAATGACAGGTAATCGATTACTCAAGAATCAGGAATGGTAAACTTTATTCAAAAATTATGAAAGGACAAAACAGAAGTGACGTTAAAGTTGGGATGATGGTGGGCATTGTTATCAAAGAAAATCAATTATCACGCGTTATCACGGAAGGTGAAGTGCAGGATATTCTTACCAAAAGCTTGTACCATCCGCACGGAATAAAGGTAAGACTTACATCAGGTGAAGTAGGAAGGGTTAAAGTAATTAAATAAATAATGAAAGCGGCCTCTCTTAGCGAGCTGAAATCAGAATTGAAGGCACTTAGCCAATCTCAATTATTGGATATTTGCCTGCAGTTCGCAAAGTACAAGAAGGAAAACAAGGAATTGCTTACCTATCTGCTGTATGAAGCTAACGACGAATCCGTTTATATCAAAAATATTAAGGAGTTCATAGCCGATGAGTTCGAAAACGTCAACAAAACCAACATTTATTACGCAAAGAAATCCATACGAAAGATACTGCGCCTAACTTCCAAATACATCAAATATTCAGGATCAAAGCAAACAGAGGTGGAGCTGCTTATTTTCTTCTGTAAGCAGGTAAAGGGCTCTGGTGTGAGCATGCGATCAAGTACAGCCCTTGCCAATCTTTATCAGCGACAGATTGAGAAAATCAAGAAAGCATTGGACACCTTGCACGAGGACCTTCAATACGATTACAAGGAGGACATAGCGTCCTTGTAATAAGTAATCCGCTAGATACCTTGTGGGAACTCGTTTGTAATCATCCTGTACATAGGTTAACAATTTAACTTTTTTAATTGTTTATTAATTCATTGCAATTAAGCATTCAATTATGAAGCGACAAAAATTCAGTTCCAACTCTCCCTGGGAAGATAAAGTAGGCTACAGCAGGGCTATTCGTGTGGGTAATATCATTGAACTATCCGGTACAGTTGCTGTTGACGATTGCGGCAACGTAGTTGGAGCAGGAAAAGCTTACGAACAGACCAAATATATTATCAATAAAATACTCCAATACATTGAAAAAGCAGGAGGAAAGAAAGAGCATGTGGTTAGAACGCGCATTTTTGTTACGGATATCAGTCAGTGGGAATCCATTGGGAGGGCACACGGTGAGTTCTTTAAGGATGTAAAGCCTGTAACCACCATGGTTGAGGTAAAGTCGTTAATATCTAAGGATTATTTGGTTGAAATTGAGGCTACAGCGATTATTTTCTGAACACGAAATGATTGCCGACCGCTATGATGAGCGCCACCGCAACAAAGCAGCTTAACACCAGAAAGCTAAAATGAAGCGTGTGTAGTTCCGCCAGAAAACCAAGCAATACCGGCCCAACCATAAAACCAACATTGGTGGTTGCAGCAATAACTGCCACTCCATCGTTTGTTTTAATGCCTTCAATCTTCGATGCGAGGCGAAAAATTTCAGGTACGATAGCGGAAAAACCCAGTCCAATGATGGTGAATCCAACCATGGATGTAGGTGCCATTGGCACCAATACTAGCATAAATCCAAACAAGCTAAGTGTAGTGCCCGTAATGATTAGTTGCCACGATCCGAGTTTTCGGCTAACCCAATCGCCAAAGAAGCGACCGGTAGCCATAGCTGCAGAAAAGCCGGCATAACCGAATCCTATAAAGGCGAGGTTAATTTTAACAATCTTTTTCATGTACAAAGCACTCCAATCTGCTATGGCACCTTCAGAAACCATGAATATTAATCCTACAATGGCTATGATTATTAATGGCTTTATGGTATGTATCGAACGCTTTTCTTTTGAAACGTGTTCTCCCGTGATATGATAGTACTGATCTCTTAGATAAAATTGAATACTTATTAATATAGCCCCCAGAAAAGCCATGTGAATTAGGGGACTGTGTAATGTGGCTGCAATAAAACTTCCGGTAAGCGCTCCTACCATGCCTCCAATACTGAAAAAGCCATGACTGCCGGTCATGATGTAAGCATTGTCTGCTTTCTCTACTGTTGCTGTAAGGGAATTGATGGATATAGCCATCATACATCCGCCCATACCAAAGATAAATTGGGCAATGCAGAGTTGTGTATAAGTAGCAGCCATCATGGGCAATAGCCCTGCAATGCTGTAAAAGCAAACCGCCCAGAAAGACATTCGTCCCACCCCAAGCTTGTCTACCAGCCAGTTGCTTCCCGGAATCATGATGAAAGAGCCTACCGATGTGAAAAAGATGGCACCTCCAATGCGTCCTTCAGTGATTCCTAATCGCTCAGCGATGTAGGGAATATAAGTAGCCCAGGTACTAAAAATCAAACTAAAGCAACTGAAAAAGAAGGCTGTAGCAAAATATTTTTTTTGTCGTAGGAAAATAGCAAGCGACAACATATCGTCTTTCTGAAATTTCGCACAAAACTAACGTAATTCGCGAAATCATAGCCAAATGATGCAGTGGAAGATTATATCTGTTATGGTTTTTGATGATCGTCTGTATGTTCTGTGCGTAACTCGGCTAGTCGTTTTCCGTAGGTAAGCTTTGTAATAAGCACAAACAACACTGGTACGATAAAAATTCCCAGCAATGTAGCACCAAGCATACCTCCTAGTACTGTCCATCCGATGGTGTTGCGGGCTACAGCGCCAGCTCCTGAAGAGAAAGCCAGCGGCGTTACACCGAGAATGAAAGCGAATGAAGTCATAAGGATAGGTCGCAGCCTCAATCTGACAGCCTGAACAGTTGCCGGTATAAGCTCCATGCCTTTCTCTACACGTTCTTTGGCAAATTCAACAATCAGGATGGAATTTTTGGCAGCCAAACCAATCAGCGTAATAAGCCCTATTTGAGCATAAATATTATTGGTGAGTCCTGTATTCAAAGTCAACGTAAGTATTGCTCCAAAACCACCCAAGGGAACAGCCAGTAGCACAGAGAATGGAATAGACCAACTTTCGTACAGCGCAGCAAGGAAAAGGAAAACGAACAAGATTGACAGCAGAAATACATAGAATGCGCTTGAGCCAGCGTTTAGCTCCTCACGACTTAATCCTGAGAACTCATATCCGTAACCCGCAGGTAATACCTTGTCCGCAACTTCTTTAAGTGCATTAATGGCTTGCCCACTGCTAAATCCAGGCTTTGAATCGCCAGTAAACTCAGCAGAACGGTATAAGTCGAAATGCGAAATCAATGAGGCGCTTTCATTTACTTTGTAAGTGATGATGGTACTTAGCGGAAGCATCTGTCCCTGGCGGTTTCGTACAAAGTAATTGTCTAACCGGTGGATATCGTCACGGAACCCAGTGTCGGCCTGGGCAACAACCCTGAAATTACGGTTGTAAATGGTAAAATCGTTCACGTAACTGCTTCCCAGGTAGGTTCGCAAGGTGGTAAACACGTCTGTCAGGTTCACGCCCATCTTTTCACATTTCTCACGATCTACATTAATCTGATATCCTGGAGTTCGGGCATTAAAAAATGTAAAAGCCCTCGCTATTTCTGGTCGTTTGTTGGCTTCGGCCATAAAAGTCATTACTGTACACTCGAATGCTTTAATATCATCGTTGCTTTCGTGTTGTTCCAGTTCAAAAGTAAAGCCTCCAGTTGATCCAAGTCCAG
>DATALJ010000068.1:0-3831 GCA_036261135.1 Bacteroidales bacterium | reverse complement strand
ACACCGGATTTAGCGAAATACATGTTTCGCCACGCATGGTGTATGTTGACGGAAGTAAACCAAGGCTTATTGAAGGTTTCACCAGAAACACTTTTACAGCAATGATTGAAGGCATTCAAAAACCTGCCATTTCGAACGGCTTAATGGACGAAACATCCTTTAATAAAGGAATAAGAGGATTATACCGTACGGCACAACCCGACGGTGTTTTCTGCTATACTTTTTTCAAAGCAAAAGCCACAAAATCATGAACGTTACAGAAATCCCATTCAACCATTACATTGGCATAAAAGAAAGCAACGAGCCAAAGTATCTGCTCATGCTCGAAAAATCAGATGATCAGCTTAATCACCTAGGTACAATGCACGCCAGTGCTCAGTTTAGCCTGGCCGAAGCAACCAGTGGATATTTTCTGCTGAAGGCGTTTGGCGAATTGGCAACCCGCGTCATCCCGGTTGTTCGTAAATCGGAGCTTAAATTCAGGAAGCCAGCAATGGGAAATATCTATTCTACAGCGGATTTTGCAGGAACAACACCTGACAAAGTTCGTGAAGAACTCAATAACTCCGGAAGAGCATTGGTTACCGTGGAAGCTAAAATCTTCGACGACCAGAACCAAACATTAACAGCCACTTTCGAATGGTTTATTCAGAAAATTGAGACAAATTAATGATTATGAATGCTGATCAACTCATTTCCGAAATCATACAATACTGTGAGGCAAATGCCAATCCTGAAACGGCTGCCAAATCGCAGCGTTTCTTCAAAGAGCCTCACGAATTCTATGGATTATCAAGCCCTCAAATAACCTCCAAAGTTAAGCAATTACTCAAAACGCCTGGAATTAATCTGGAGACAGTGATTCAGGCAACAAACACACTTGTAAAATCACCGAAGTACGAAGTCCCGGCATTTGGACTACTTCTCATTAATGGTATGGGCAAACAATTTACTAAAGAAACATTCGCCTCTATTGCATCATGGTATACTATAAGCATCGACAATTGGGCGCATGCCGATGCCTTAGGAATGATGGTACTTCCACAATTTATGCTAAAGGGAATTGTCAATATCAGTGCATTTAAGCAGTGGATTGTATCGCCTTATAAATTTCAAAGGCGCAGTGTGCCTGTTACCTTAATTAAGGTACTTAAAAACAATAAAACGGCAGATTTTACGCAATATTTCGCATTTATTAAACCATTGATGACCGATAAAGAAAGGGAAGTACATCAGGGTGTAGGTTGGTTTCTCCGCGAAGCCTGGAAAATACAACCCGAACCTACCGAAAAGTTCCTGTTAAAGTGGAAAGACAAAGCGCCTCGTCTGATTATCCAGTATGCTACGGAGAAAATGACCAAAGAAAATAAAGAACGTTTTAAAAGGTTTAAAGCTTAACACGTTTTTTATATCTTTGCACCTTCATAAAAATCAGTAGAAGTATGGTTACTATAGAACAGGCAAAAGAACTGTTCGAGCGCGAGGAAGCGCTCAGGAGGCATCTTTGACATCGAACGCAAGTTAATTGAAGTTGAAGAAGAAGAACAAAAAACGCATGCTCCCGATTTCTGGGATGACCCAAAAGCGGCTGAAGCTCAGTTAAAGAAAGTATCCGGTCTTAAGGAATGGACCAATGCTTACCAAAAGGTAAAACAAGGCATTGAGGACATGCAAACCATTATCGACTTCTTTAATGATGGCGAAGCAGATGAGGCCGATGTTGAAAAGCAATATAAAGAAACTCTTCACCATATAGAAGCGCTGGAATTCAAGAATATGCTCCGTTCCGAAGAAGACACCTTTGGAGCTTTCCTGAAAATTAATGCAGGCGCCGGTGGTACCGAAAGTCAGGACTGGACCGAAATGCTCATGCGGATGTACATGCGCTACGGCGAACGCCAGAACTTCAATGTAAAAATTATCGATATCTTAAAGGGCGATGAAGCAGGTATTAAGTCTGTAACCATTGAATTTGAAGGAAAATACGCTTATGGTTTTCTGAAAAGCGAAAATGGCGTGCACCGACTCGTTCGCATATCACCATTTAATGCACAAGGCAAGCGGCAAACCAGCTTCTCATCGGTATATGTGTCGCCTGCCGTTGACGATACCATTAATATTGAAATTAATCCGGCCGACATATCGTTCGAAACCTATCGTTCGAGCGGTGCCGGCGGACAAAATGTAAACAAAGTAGAGACAGCTGTTCGTTTACGTCACGCGCCCACCGGTATAGTTATCGAAAACCAGGAGGACCGCTCGCAGATGAAGAACAAGGAAAACGCGTTGCGTATTCTTAAATCGATGCTCTACGAATTGGAACTTCAGAAACGCCGCGAAAAACAAGCCGAAATCGAAGGCAACAAAAAGAAAATTGAATGGGGATCACAGATACGAAGCTATGTATTGCATCCCTATAAGCTGGTAAAAGACGTACGCACCGATTATGAAAGCTCCGACGCACAAGGCGTTCTCGATGGCGACCTCGAAGGGTTTATAAAAGCGTATTTGATGGAATTCGGGGGCGAGTAGGCTTCGTAGTGACGTAGTCATGCAGGATGGTTTACAATAGAAATGTCATTCCGGCGAAGGCCGGAATCCCTATACTAAGGGCTATGGAGCAAAACATTTATTATGTCACATCCTCACCAACAAAAACAAAGCAGTTCTTTACGTTGGTGCCTTGAAAAGAAGAGTTTACGAGCATAAGGAAAAACTGAATATAGGGATTCCGGCCTTCGCCGGAATGAAAATGATGCAACAATGATATAACAGATATAACAAAAACTAAAAACATACAAACATGCCAACACCAGAGTTCAAGTACCAGGAACCGTTCCCGATGGGGAAAGATACTACCGAATACTACCTCCTTACCAAGGAACACGTTTCGGTAACCCAATTTGAGGGCAAAGAAATTTTAAAGGTTGAAACCGAAGGTCTCACCAAGCTTGCAAGGGCAGCTATGAGAGATTGCTCATTCCTTCTGCGTCCTGCACATAACCAGATGGTAGCTTCTGTATTGAGCGATCCTGAAGCAAGCGACAACGATAAATATGTTGCGCTCACCATGCTTCGTAATGCTGAGGTTGCCGCCAAAGGTGCACTCCCATTCTGCCAGGATACAGGCACAGCCATTGTAATGGGAAAAAAGGGACAGCAGGTTTTCACTGATGGCAACGACGAGGAAGCTTTGTCGAAAGGGGTATATAAAACCTATACCGAAGAAAACCTCCGCTATTCGCAAACTATTCCGCTCGATATGTATACTGAAAAGAACTCAGGATGCAACCTTCCTGCGCAAATAGACCTGTATGCCATACAAGGAAATGAATACAAATTCTTGTTTATAGCTAAAGGCGGCGGATCGGCTAACAAAACATATCTGTACCAGGAAACCAAAGCACTGCTTAATCCCAAAAGCTTAGAAAAGTTTCTCATTGAGAAAATGAAAAGCCTTGGAACTGCAGCTTGCCCTCCATACCATATTGCATTTGTAATTGGAGGTACATCGGCTGAGGTAAACCTTAAGACAGTGAAACTTGCATCAACCAAGTACTACGATAACCTCCCTACCGAAGGTAACGACGGTGGTCAGGCTTTCCGCGACATAGAACTGGAAAAGAAAATACTGAAAGCAGCACAAGAACTCGGCATTGGCGCTCAGTTTGGTGGTAAGTACTTTGCATACGATGTTCGCATTGTGCGTCTTCCACGCCACGGTGCTTCATGCCCTGTAGGCTTGGGCGTTTCATGCTCTGCCGACCGCAACATCAAAGCAAAGATCAACAAAGATGGTATCTGGATTGAAAAACTCGACGACAATCCCGG